>JAOPXW010000356.1 GCA_025964935.1 Friedmanniella sp.
GGGTGGGCGCGGCTCCGGCCGCACCCACCCGCGTTCGTGTCCCCGCCCCCGGGTCGACGTCTCAGCCCGCGTACCGCTTCCGGGCCCCGCGCAGGAAGCGCCGCCCCAGCTGCGCCACCGCGGCCGCCCGGTCGACCGGGCCGTGCACCCCCACGGGCTCGACCGACGCGAGCAGTGCGGCCGCCCCCCGGACCCCGAGCCGTACGGTGGTGCTGAGCCGGTCCCCCACCTGCAGGCTCACCGTGGTGGCGTCGCTCCAGGCGTCCGGGCCCGGGTCGTCGACCAGGTCCCGCCGGGCGACCAGGGACTCCCAGCGCCCGTCCACCCGCACCCGGGCCCGGTAGGTCGCCGAGGTGGCGTCGATGCCGAGCCCGCCGTCGGCCAGGAAGCAGCGGCCGCCCCAGGGGGCGTGGTCCAGGAACCCCGCGGTGCTGACCGGCCCGTCGGCCGGGTCCGAGGGCAGCACCGAGACCAGGTGCAGGACGAGCGGCTCACCGTCCACCTCGCCGTGCAACCGCTCCCGGAACCGGACGCCGGGCGGGGTGTCGGTCATCTGCGTACAGAAGCGGTCGGGCACCACCCCCGCCTCGGTCCGATGGTCCAGATAGCCGCGGGCGTCCCGGTAGCCCATCGCCACCAGGTCGTCCGCGCTGATGCGGCCCAGGTAGAACTCGGGGTCCAGGGGCAGGGGGTGGTCGGGTCGGACCACGTGCAGCACGAACGAGCGGCCGGCCTGCGCGGCCGCGTCGAAGTCGGCGAGCAGTGCTCCCATCGCACTCATCTCGATCATGTGCACGTACTGCTCCAGCGGCCCGTCGCCCCAGGTGCCGGTGTTGCCGATGCACCACAGCAGCCAGATCTCGTCGGCGCCCCGACGCAGCGCCTCGGCCACGTTGGCGTCCCGGATCCACACGGCGTCGGTGTAGACCCGGCCGTCCCGCCGGAGCGGGGTCATGAACAGCGGCAGGGACATGCCTGCGGCCAGCAGCTCGGCGTCCACGTCGACCGCGTCGACGGCCAGGCAGCGCTTGTCCCCGAAGTCGGCGACGTTGAACGTGCCGGCCGTGGGCGCGGAGCGGATGGCGCCGACGTCGATGCCCAGGGCCGGGAAGACCCGGGTCAGCAGCCCGTCCGCGTCCCCGAGGGCGGGCAGCGACCAGGGCCCGGTGAGGTAGTCGGCCAGCGGCAGCGCGGAGCCGAAGGCCCGGACGTCCAGCCCGGACCAGCGCTCGCACATCTGGGCCCCGGACACCCCCGAGAGCATCATGGCGGCGGTCAGGATGCCGCCCGAGGTGCCGTCGACGTGGTCGAAGGTGAGCCCGTCCTCCTCCAGCGCCCGCACGACCCCGGCCTGCCAGGCCACCCGCATCCCGCCGCCGGCACAGACCAGGGACCGGGTCACGGGACCACCGCCACCGGGGCGGCCGGCACCGGGTGGCCGAGCCGCCGCGCATAGACGGCCAGGCCGACGGCGGTGGCCAGGTCGAAGAACGCCACCCCGAGGGCGACGGGGGCGAAGACCCCGGCCAGCACCCCGAGACAAACGGCCAGGAACGCCCCCAGCTTCTGACCGCCGGCCCAGCCCACGACCACCCGACTGGGGTCCGGCCGCAGCAGCACGTGGGTCAGCAGGCCCCCGACCACGACCATGAACATCCCGACCGTGCCGAACAGCTGCCGGGTGACGGGCGTGCGGTCCACCCCCAGGGCGCCCAGCACCAGCCCGGGGGCGACCACCTGGACCGCCCCGGTCAGCGCCGTCACCGCCCCGAGCACGGTCAGCAGGGCCCGCAGCGGGTCGCGTCGGAGCCAGGCGCTCATCGCAGGGCCGCCAGCAGGTCGCCCCGGCTGACCACGTAGCCCACGATGGCCAGCCAGGTCACACTGGAACCCCAGAAGCGCAGGTCGTTCAACCTCATCCAGCGCTCCAGCAGGGTGACCAGCTCGGCCTGGGAGGTGTACTCACCGCCCCGGATCCGCTTGTTGATCGGGATGATGAGCCGCTGGCCGATGAAGGTGAGGAAGACGATGCCGAGGAGGCAGACCACCGCCCAGACCAGGTACCAGGTGCCCCACTCGGTGACCACCAGGACGATCCCGGCGAGGAACATCACCGGCACCACCCCGGTGAAGAACTTCGTCGCCAGCAGGGTCGGCACCCCGAAGTGCACCAGCACGTTCTCCCGGGTCAACGAGCGCCAGGTCGGGTAGAGGAACAGCTTGAGCACCCACATGGTGCCGACGTACATCGTGGCCCCGAACAGGAAGTAGACGCTGTTCAGCAGCAGCAGCCACCCGGTCATGGCCGGGGCGCAGTTCTGGGGTCGGGTGCGGTTCTCGGCTCGGAGCCGAGGAGGGCGACACCGCCGCGCCGGGGCGGCTCCAGCCAGTCCTGGGAGGTGCTCAGGTCGACCACGCTCCGCAGGGTGTCGCCGGTGTGGGCGGCGGCGGCGGCCTCGGCGCTGGCGGCGGTCAGGAACCACGACTCGAAGTAGTCGTCCAGGACGCCGTGGGAGTCGGGCAGGTAGGCGGTGAACACCGGCTTGGCGTCGATGTCGAGCCCCCGGAGCGCCCGCACCCCCGGGGCGTCGCCGAACCGCAGGGTGGCCTGGGCCCGCGCGCCGAAGGCCACGTCGGCGGACGCTTCGAAGTAGATGAACGACTTCATCAGCAGCCCGCGGAACGCGCAGTAGTTGGCCGTGCCCACCTTGAGCGGCAGCTGGGTGGCCGGCGGGCGGAGGATCTCGATGTGGCAGCCCAGCGCGCCGCCGTCCTCGTAGCGCGCCGAGATCGTGGTCGCCTCCTCGACGAAGTCCAGGCTGGCCTGGTGCTTGGGCATCCCCCAGATGCCCTTGCCACCCTTGACCGACACCTCCGAGCTGACGGGCAGGTCGACGACGAACTGCCCCAGCCCGTACGTCTTCTGCGCCAGCCCGGGCAGCAGCGGCGGCGCGGCCTGGGCCCCGTGGGTGACCGCGACCGCCAGCGAGTACTCGATGTAGGCCCCGATGTCGGTGGACAGGTAGTTCACCACCGTCACCACGAACAGGGCCCGCCGGCCGAGGCGGAACGGGTGCAGCTCGGTGCCCGGCAGCAGACCGACGGCGTCGGCGTACGCCATCGGAAAGGCGGCCATCAGCACCGGGCTGCGGTTGGAGTTGACCGGCATCGTGTAGGGGATCCCGTCGACCAGGGCGTGCTGGTCGGCGAGGCGCCGCTGCCGGCGGGGCACCGGTGAGGGCAGGGCGGACAGGGCGGCCCGGAGCAGCCGGACCCCCGCGGAGGGGGACCCGGTCGGGGCGGCTGAGGTGGTCATCGCTGGAGCTCCTGGAGGATGAGGGGGTAGGTGTCGCGGTGGGCGTTGCGGCCGAAGAAGACGTCGAGGTGGCCGTAGCCGGGGAGCACGTGCAGGGTGTCGTGGCTGTGGTGCCGCGTGCGCCGCAGGTGCTCGTGGGTGAGCCGCTGACTCTCGGGCAGGAAGCAGCGGTTGCGCTCCCCGGCCAGCAGCACGAAGCGGGCGTCGGTCTGGGGCGCTCGTACGGCGACATCGGCGGGCAGCCCGGGGACCCGCCCCGTCGGCACCAGGTGACCGGCGCGGACGCTGTCGTGCATCTGGGCGAAGAAGCTCATCGGGACCTCGGCGAACTCGCCGTCGATCCACGCGTGGGTGGTCTCGTCCAGGTTGTCGTGGGACCACAGGGCGGGGTGTCCGCTGCCGTAGGTGAAGCTGACCATCCGGCAGACCGTGTTGTGGCACTCGGGGTGGGTGAGCCGGACCGCGGTCCGCAGCGCGGCCGGGAACAGCCCGCTGCTCTTGTAGCCCCAGGCCGGCGACAGGTACGGCGTGACGCGGGAGATGAGCGGGGCCAGGTAGCCGATCTTGACCCGGGAGAACGCCGGGATCACCGGGTGCAGCGACACCGCGTTGCTGACCACGGTGTGGACCTCCGGCAGCAGCCCGGCGGCCATGGCCATGGTGAAGGAGGTCGAGCCCTGGCAGTGCACCACGGCCTTCAGCGAGGTGGCCCCGGTGGCCGAGAGCACGTGGCGGACGGCCGGCGGGTAGTCGTGCACGGCGGCGTCGTCCAGGGTCCAGGAGACGGGGTCGAAGTCGATCGACGCGCGCCAGTTCAGCAGCCAGACGTCCCAGCCGTCCTCGACCAGGGCGTCGACCAGGGTGACCGGGAGCGGCGGGCGGAAGATCTCGGCGCGGACCCCGGCCCCGTGCACCAGCAGCACCGGTCCCCGCTCGGCCCGGCCGGGACCGGTCACGTGCAGCAGCGTCAGCGGACGGCCGTCGCCGGCCTGGAGCGGCACGACCTCGGTCTGCTGACCCCGGCGCCCCGGTGGCGGCGGGGCGTAGTCGGAGGCGTTGGTGGCCGCGTCAACGGGCGGGTTCATCGTCGAAGCCCTTCTGGGAGAGGTGGATGGCGGGCTCGACCAGCCGCGGCCGGAGCGGGGTGGCGGGCACGGGGCGGGACGATCCGGGGCTGACCTGCGCCAGGTCCCAGTCACGGCAGATCTCGTCCAGGACGATCGGGTAGACCTCGAGCGACCCGTCGGCCCGCAGACACATCCGGAGCAGGCCCTTGTGGTCCTCGACGGCCTGCCCCGCCATCCGCCAGCCGGCCACCTCGCCGCGGCGGACGAGCAGGATGAAGAGCGCGAAGGCCTCGCTGCCCAGGGCGGACCCGCCCACACAGGCCAGCGCCGCCGCCCCCAGCAACACGACCGCGTCGGGCCACGACGCGGGCCACGGCAGCGCCACCGCGAGGATCAGCAGGAGGTGCGCGACCACCAGCTGCAGGCAGAGGGCCACCAGCGCCGACACCTTGCCCACGGGCCAGTCGGCCCCGCCGATGACGGCCGTCACCGCGGTCACCACCACCGGCACCAGGGGCAGGGCCAGCACGACCAGGGCGAACAGCGCCGCCTCGCCGACCGGGGTGTGCCGCAGGGCCCCGTCGACCGAGCTGCTCTGCCAGACGCTGAGCAGGCCCACCAGGACGGCGAAGAGCAACAGGTGGACCGCACCGATGGTGAACCCGAACCACGGGTTGCGCAGCGGCAGCCAGACCTTGGTGAACGGCACGGCCAGCCGCCGACTCAGCCGTCGGCTGTCCTCCGGCGTCGGGTAGGTCGAGCCCGCCCGGGTGAACGCCCGGCTGGTCGGGTCCTTGCTGCGCATCCGGGAGCCGCGGGGCGGCAGCGCGAGGTGGTCCGGCAGCGTGTAGGTCTCCGACAGGTACGCCCCGCCCAGGCCGCAGGTGACCAGCTGGGTCCGGCGCGGGTCCGGGGTCGCGGGGCCCGCCTCGGTGTCGGGACCCTGCTCCTCATACCGGGTGTAGTGGTGGCTGTCGCCGCTGAGCCACAGCCGGACCTGGGCCCCGGTGCTGGTCGCGGTCTGGGTGTCCTTGTCGAAGGCGCCGCGCAGGAAGTTGCGCTCGAAGTAGTGCAGGGAGTTGAACGCGTCCGGGTTGCTGGCCCCGTGCACCCAGGCCGGGGTCGCCGCGCAGAAGATGATGGCGTCGCCCGGGGCGAGCCGGGTCGAGAGCTGGGTGTGGAAGTAGTCCAGCTGGGGTGCGTCGATGTACTCCCCGAGCTGGGAGTCCAGGCCGACCAGCCACCAGCCGGGGCGCAGCCGTACGGCGAAGTAGCTGCGGGACTGCACCGTGCGCCAGCTCCCCACGAAGCTGCGGGCGGTGAAGATCCGCAGGAACGAGCTGAGCCCGTCGTACCAGTCGTGGTTGCCGGGCAGGGCCAGCAGGGTGGGATGGTCCGCACCGGCTGGGAAGGCGGCCCCGAACGGGCCCGTCGTCCGGTCCTCGTACGCCCCGACGGAGGCCGTCGGGTAGACCTCGTCACCCCCCAGCACCAGCAGCCGGCCCCGGGGCAGCACGATGGTGCCGGGCTCGCCCGGCGCCGGGTCGGGCAGCGCCACCTCGAGCTCCGGCTGACCCAGCAGCCAGGCCACGTTGTAGGTGGCGTCGAAGCCGTCACCGGTGTCGGAGACGTAGTCGAACCAGAGGTCACCCCGGGCGTCCGGGGTGGGCGGCTCGATCTCGGGGGCCGTGAACACCGCCTGCAGCTCGCGCTTGTCGCCGAAGTCGGCGAAGATCTCGGCCACCACCACCTTGAGCCCGATCCGGACCAGCGACACCGGCGACAGCCAGCGGACGCAGTCCTGCGGCGCGAAGCCGAGGGCGCCGGCGTGCCGGGCCAGCTGCTGCCGGTTCACCGCGGCCGCCGGAGGCGGAGCAGCGGCGCCCCGTAGACCGCCCACAGCTCACCGGCGAAGAGCCGGCCGAAACAGGCCAGCGCCCGGGCGGCGTGCGGCCCGTCGGCAGTGAAGGTGGTCAGCTGCCGGGCGAACGCCCGCGGGGTGATCCGGATGACCCCGGCTCCGCGGACGGACTCGGGATCCTCCGGCTCGCCCGGTCCGACGTGCCCGGCCAGCACCTGGGTGTAGAGGGTGGTCGTGTCGGACCACAGGTCGAAGCCGGGGTCGTCCCGGATCACCTTGAACCCGGTCAGGGTGAAGGGGCTGCCGCCCGGGTCGTGGAACCAGAGCCGGTAGAGCATCCGGCGCCCCGCCTGGTCGGGCCGGTGCACGAACAGGTTGAACCAGCCCCGCTCGACGGGCATCCGGCCGCCCATCACGTCGCTCTGCACGTAGCCGACCGCGTCGCCGTTGCGTTCCGGGTCGGCGAGGAAGGCGGCCAGGGGCCCGGTCGAGATGGTCAGCTCGAACATCAGCCGGTGGCCCAGGGGTCGGGCCAGGGCCGCGGCGGCGCGGGGGTCGGCGGTGCCGAGGGTGAACGGGCCCGCCATCTGCTCGGTGAAAGCCACCGAGGTCGCCGCCGGCCCGTCCGCGGCCGGCGCCGGTGAGGTGGCGGCGGGGGTC
>JAOPXW010000360.1 GCA_025964935.1 Friedmanniella sp.
TGCGGACGGTCAGCCCGGCGATCACGACGTGAGAGGAGTCCTTGACCCGCACGCCACCCGGCTTGGTCGGGCCCCAGCCCTGCACGACCGCGGTCCGGGGCCCGCAGATCCAGACCGGCTCGGCGGCGGTCCCGGTGACGGCGACCTCGAGCGGGCCGACGTAGTAGCCCGGGGCCAGGGCGATCACCGCACCGGGACCGGCGGCGTTCACCGCGGCTTGCAGCTGGGTCATGGTCGCGACCTGGACGGTGGCGGTGGGGCAGTCGGCGAAGCGGTGGGCGGCGTACGGTGCGGCGGCCGGGACGCTGAGGCTCACGGTGGCCGAGGAGGCCGACACGTTGCCGGAGGTGTCGACGGCGCTGACCCGGTAGCGGTAGGTCGCCCCGGCCGGCAGCCCGGCGTCGAAGAACGAGGTGGTCGTGCCCGAGACCGTGCCGACGCGGACGGTGGCGCCGCTGGGGTTGGTCCGGTCGACCCGGTAGGTGGCCAGGTCGGTCTCGGTGCCCTGGGCCCAGGTGAGGCGGGCGCCGGTCCGCGCCGGGCCGACCGCGACCGAGGTCGGGGCGAGAGGGGCGCGCTTGTCCAGCACGTTGAAGGCGTCGACGACGACGTTGCTGCCGTCGGAGGCGGCGCTGCGCTGGCCGGTGCGGACCACCTTGATGGTGTGCCGGCCGGCGGCCAGCGAGCGGGTGGTGTAGACCGCGGTGCGGTAGGTGGTGCTGGCGGCGTACAGGTTGACCGTGGCGACCTTCCGGCCGTCGAGGGTGACCGTGGCGATCCCGGAGTGCGCGTTGCGCCGGGCGATCCAGGAGATCCCGGTGCCGTTGAAGGTGAGCGAGGCGGAGCCCGTGGCGTTCAGGTTCGCGAACGACCCGCCGACCGCCTGGGTCGAGTTCAGCGACGTCCAGGGCCCGGCCAGCGAGACCGCCGAGGAGCCCTCCTGCACCAGGCCGGAGACCGCGGCGGTGGCGGCCTCGGCGGCGGACACCGACCCCAGGGCGAACGCGGCCAGACCGGTGACGACCCCCAGCACGAGCGGGCGGACCAGCGCGCCCCGGGAGAGGCGGGCGGTGCGGCGGAGCGGGAGGGTGATGCTCACGGTGGGTACCCCTGGGGTCTGAGGTGGCGGACGGAGTCGTGGAACCTGTACGAGCGACTCTGTCCGCCGCGGCTCCGGCCGCCCTTGGGTGCTCCGCACCGGCAACTCAGGATTGCCGTACCACTTTCTCGGCTCCCTCAGGGAGCGGTAAAGCCAGCGCAGCGCGCGGTAAAGGTGAGCCGTCGGGGGCTGCTACGGTGCGCTAATGTCCAACTCCGCTGCCCCCACCGGCCCTGGGTGGGGGAACCTGTCGCCCTGCCGCACCACCGGATCGGTCCGCCCTCGGTGAAGGTGGTCTACAACAGCTTCAACGGGCGCTACTCCGACAACCCCCGGGCCATCCACGAGGCCCTGCTGGGCCGCGGTGGCGCCGACGAGCACGTCTGGCTCGCCGACCCCGGCCACCGGCACACCTTCCCGGCCGGGGTCGAGACCGTGCGGATCGCCAGCCCGGCCGCAGTGGCGGCCCTGGAGTCGGCCGACGTGCTGGTGGCGAACTGCCACACCGACCTCGATACCTGGCGGAAGCGCCCGGAGACCGTCTACCTGCAGACCTGGCACGGCACCCCGCTGAAACGCATCCACCGCACGGCCATCTCGCAGCCACCCGCGGAGCTGTTCGACGAGATGGACAACGAGATCGCCCGGTGGGACTACCTGATCACCCCGAGCCGGGCCGGCACCGACCTGCTCCGGACCGCCTTCGGCTACCCCGGCCGGGTGCTGGAGACGGGCTACCCCCGCAACGACGTCCTGAACGCCCCCGACCGGGAGCAGCGCCGGGCCAAGATCCGCGCCGAGCTCGGGCTGACCGCGGAGCACACGGCGATCCTGTACGCCCCCACCTACCGTGACGACGAGGCCACCGTCGGCGACGTGGCGCTGGGTCTGGACCTGGACGCCCTGGCGCGCAGCCTGGGCCCGACCCACGTGCTGCTGATGCGGCGGCACTACTTCCTCGGCGGCCGGACCCCGGTGCCGCACTCGGACCAGGTCCGCGACCTGTCGGCCTACCCCGACATCTCCGACCTCTACCTGGCCGCCGACGTGCTCGTGACCGACTACTCCTCGGTGCTGTTCGACTTCGCGGTCACGGGCAAGCCGATCGTGCTGGTCCTCTACGACCTGGAGCACTACCGCGACCGGCTGCGCGGCTTCACCCTCGACCTGGTCGCCGAGGCACCCGGGCCGATGCCGACCGACCAGGCCGGGCTGACCGGGCTGCTCAGCGACATCCCCGCCCTCATCGCCGACTACGGTCCCCGCTACGCCGCCTTTCGGGAGCGCTACTGCCACCTGGACGACGGTCGGGCCACCCAGCGGGTCGTCGACGCCCTCTGGCCCGCCTGAGGTCGGACGACCGTCCTCTGGCGACCGGGGTCAGCCGTACGGCGCCCCTCAGCGCCAGCGGTACTCGACCTCGGGGCGGCCCGCGCCGCCGTAGCGCTGGCCCCGGCTGACCAGCCCGACGTCGCTCAGGTGTTCCAGGTAGCGCCGGGCCGTCACCCGGGAGGTCCCGACCCGCTCGGCGATGTCGGAGGCGGTGCTGCCGCCGGGGGTCTCGCGCACCGACCGGGTGACCAGGGCCAGGGTGCTCAGCGTCAGCCCCTTCGGCAGCTGGTCGTCCCGGGTGGCCGGGTGCAGGGCCCCGATCAGGGCGTCCACCTCGGCCTGCACGACCGCGGTGCTGTGCTGGGCCAGCTGGCGGCGGTAGTCGGCGTAGGAGTCCAGCTTGGCCCGGAAGCCGGCGAACGTGAACGGTTTGATCAGGTAGGCGACGACCCCCTGGGCGACGGCCTGCTTGACCACGTCCAGCTCGCGGGCCGAGCTGACCGCGATCACGTCGCTGGTGCGGCCCGCGGCGCGCAGGTGCCGCAGCAGGTCGAGCCCGTGACCGTCGGGCAGGTTCATGTCGAGCAGGACGAGGTCGACCACCTCATCGCGGGCCAGCAGCTCCAGGGCGGCCCGACCGGTGTGGGCCACCCCGGCCACCTCGAAGTCGGGCAGCCGGGAGACGTAGCTGGCGTGGGCCTGTGCCGCGATCGGCTCGTCCTCCACCACCAGGACCCGGTAGGTCATGCCCGCACCCGCCCGGCCCGGTCCCGGGTGTCGATGGTCACCGTGAAGGAGGCGCCGCCCAGCGCGGAGGTGGCGACGGTGATGTCCCCGCCGTAGCGGCGGACGGTCTGCACGACCAGGGCCAGCCCGATCCCGCGGCCCAGCCCGTCGGGGGAGGCCTTGGTCGACCAGCCCCGGCGGAAGACCAGGTCCTGCTCGCCCGGCCTGATGCCCGGCCCGCTGTCCTCGACCCGGACCAGGAACCGGTCGGCGTCGATCTGCAGGCTCAGCTGGACCGTCTTGTCCGGGCTCCCGTCACCGGTCGCGTCGATGGCGTTGTCCACCAGGTTGCCCAGGATGGTCACCGCGTCGGACGCCTCGACCCCCATCTCCTCCAGCGCCGAGCCGCCGGCCAGCTCCAGCAGCACGCCCCGCTCGGCCGCCTGGGCCGTCTTGCCGAGCAGCAGCGCCGCCACCACGGGGTGCTCGACGGAGGCGACCACCCGGTCGGTCAGGCGCTGGGCGACCTCCAGCTCGCGGGTGGCGAAGGCGACGGCGTCCTGGGTCCGGCCGATCTCGATCAATGACACCACGGTGTGCAGCCGGTTGGCCGCCTCGTGGTTCTGCGAGCGCAGGGAGTCGGCCATGCCCCGTACGGTGTCGAGCTCGCCGGCCATGGCCTGGATCTCGGTGTGGTCGCGGAAGGTGACCACCGAGCCCAGGTCGCGCCCGCCGCGGTCGGCGGTCCGCCGGTTGACCACCAGCATCCGGGCGTCCACAAGGTGGATCTCGTCCACCATCGGCTCGTCCTGGGCCAGTGCATCGGCCAGGGTCGGGGGCAGCCCGAGCTCGGTCACCGGGCGGCCCACCGCGTCGGGGCGCAGGCCGAGCAGCCGCTGCCCCTCGGCGTTCACCAGCTGCACCCGGTGCTCCCGGTCGAGCAGCACCAGCCCCTCCCGGACCGAGTGCAGGACGGCGTCGTAGTACTCATACATCCGACCCAGCTCCTGCTCGCCCAGGCCGTGGGTCTGGCGCCGGAGCCGCCGGGTGATGAGCAGGGCGCCGAGGAAGCCCACGGCGAGCACCGCCGCCGCGGCCAGCACCAGCCCGGGCAGGTTGG
>JAOPXW010000408.1 GCA_025964935.1 Friedmanniella sp.
ACCCTGCTGCGGCGGCAGGGTCGGGCGGCGGTGATCAGTGGAGCCGGACCCAGCGTGCTGGTGCTGGGTCGCCGGGACGAGCTGGGCGACCTGGCCGGCTCCGCACCGGCGGGTTTCCGCTTCCTCACCCTGGGCGTCGGCGGGCCGGCCGACGTGGTGACGGCGTAGCGGTCCGCGCACGCATCGGGGGCCCACGCCACACCGAAGGGCCAACTGATGCCGACCCTGGGTCAGCAGTGCTACATTGGCGGTGCCGACAAGGTCAGTGGATCTGCGGTGTCCCCGTCGAACCGTCAGGTTGGGGATCACCGAACCGGACTCCGGCCAGGCAGCGCCTCAAAGGTCAGGCGCGACGCGGACACATCCTCAGTGATGGACTCCCGTCACCCCTCTCTCGTAGCACAGCTCTTTCCGCGTGCCGAGGACCTTACAAAACGACCTCATGGTCGGGGTGAAGTTCACCTCGAACCCAGGATGGGCACCCGGAGGGGGCCCGTTCCGAAAGGAAACCTACGTTGACAGACATCGCCGAAGTGCAGGATGCCTCGACCGAGTCGGGCACCCGCAGGCGTAAGGGCTCGGGGCTGGACGCGATGGTCCTGCCCGAGCTCAAGCAGCTGGCCGGCTCGCTCGGCCTCCGCGGCACCGGGGCCATGCGCAAGGGACAGCTGATCGATGCGATCCGCTCCGCCCAGTCGGGCAGCCCCGCCTCCTCCGGTTCGACCGCCTCCTCCGGCTCGTCGAGCGACGGCGCCCGCAGTGGGCGCGGTCAGGGCGCTCGCTCCGACCACGGTGAGGCCGCGCAGACCCCGTCCGCCGGGGGCGGGGAGGGCGCCCGGGAGCGTGCGGCCGACGACGTCGCCGCCGCCCTCAACGAGCTGCAGCGTGCCCCGCGCGAGGAGCGCAGCGCCAACCGCGAGGACGGCGCCGGTCGCGACGCCGACCAGGCCAACGGCAACGGCAGCGGTCGCAGTCAGGACCGCGGGACCGACACCGACGGCGACCAGACCCGCGAGGGCCGGCAGTCCGAGCGTCGTCGCCGGGGGCGCGACGACCGTGACGGCCAGAACCGCGACGCCCAGCCGACCGAGGGACGGACCCAGAACCGGGACCAGGGCGACCAGGGTCGCCAGGGTCGCGACAACGGTGACCAGGGTCGCCAGGGCAACCAGAACCAGGGCGGCCAGAGCCGTGACAGCGGCGACCAGGGCCGCCAGAACCAGGGCAGCCAGGGTCGCGACAGCCAGAACCAGGGCGGCCAGAGCCGCGACAACCAGAGCCGCGACAACCATGGCCGGGACAACCAGGGCCGCGACAACGGCCGGGGCAGTCAGGGCCGGGACAACCAGAGTCGGGACAACCAGAGTCGGGACAACCAGGGCCGGGACAACGGCAGCGACTGGGACGACGACGGTGGCAGCCGCCGGGGTCGTCGTCGCCGCAGCCGGGACCGCCAGAACCGGCGCGGCACCACCAGCGGTGGTCGCAGTGGCGGTCCGAGCATGGACCGCTACGAGGCCGACCCGGTCGTCACCGACGACGACGTGCTGGTGCCCTGCGGGGGCATCCTCGACGTGATGGACAACTACGCGTTCGTCCGCACCAGCGGCTATCTGCCCGGTGACGAGGACGCGTACGTCTCGCTGTCGATGGTGAAGAAGTTCGGTCTCCGCAAGGGCGACGTCGTGACCGGGGTCATCCGGGGCACCAAGGACGGCGACCGCAAGGAGAAGTTCAACCCGCTCGTCCGGCTGGAGACCGTCAACGGTGGCGACCCCGAGGCGGCCAAGAACCGTCCGGAGTTCGGCAAGCTGACCCCGCTCTACCCGCAGGAGCGGCTGAAGCTGGAGACCGGCCCGACCAACATGATCGGGCGCATCATCGACCTGGTCTGCCCGGTCGGCAAGGGCCAGCGTGGTCTGATCGTCTCGCCGCCCAAGGCCGGCAAGACGATGATCATGCAGTCGATCGCCAACGCCATCAGCCAGAACAACCCCGAGGTCCACCTCATGGTCGTGCTGGTCGACGAGCGTCCCGAGGAGGTCACCGACTTCCAGCGCACCGTCAAGGGCGAGGTCATCGCCTCGACCTTCGACCGCCCCGCCGACGACCACACCACGGTCGCGGAGCTGGCCATCGAGCGGGCCAAGCGGCTGGTCGAGATGGGCCAGGACGTCGTGGTGCTGCTGGACGGCATCACCCGCCTGGGCCGGGCCTACAACATCGCGGCCCCGGCCAGCGGTCGGATCCTGTCCGGCGGCGTGGACTCGGCGGCGCTCTACCCGCCGAAGCGGTTCTTCGGGGCCGCTCGCAACATCGAGAACGGCGGCTCGCTGACCATCCTGGCCACGGCCCTGATCGAGACCGGCTCCAAGATGGACGAGGTCATCTTCGAGGAGTTCAAGGGCACCGGCAACATGGAGCTCCGGCTCCGTCGGGAGTTCTCCGAGAAGCGCATCTTCCCCGCCATCGACGTGGACGCCTCGAGCACCCGTCGCGAAGAGCTGCTGATGAGCCGCGAGGAGCTCTCGATCATCTGGAAGCTTCGCCGGGTGCTCTCGGGCCTGGAGAGCCTGCAGGGTCTGGAGATGCTGCTCGACCGGCTGCGCAAGACGCAGAGCAACGGCGAGTTCCTGATGGCGATCACCAAGTCGATCCCCGCCAACGAGTGACACCGTGCCCGGGCGGGACTAAACCCCGCCCGGGCGCGGTTACCTCTTTTGTGCCGCGGTCGCGACTGCGGCACAATGAGCCCTTGGTGCCGGTTCACGTCGCAGCCGCCCCGTCCAGTCAGGACGGTGCGGGACGACCCGGCACAACCCCAAAGGAGAAACCATGAAGCCGAACATCCACCCCGCGTACGTGGAGACCCAGGTCACCTGCACCTGTGGCAACACCTTCACGACCCACAGCACCTCGCCCACCGGCGTGCTGCGGGCAGACGTCTGCTCCGCCTGCCACCCGTTCTACACGGGCAAGCAGAAGATCCTCGACACCGGCGGCCGCGTCGCCCGCTTCGAGGCCCGCTACGCGAAGACGCAGGCCAAGAAGAAGTGACGAAGAACCAGAAGTAGCTTCTCACCAGGCACGCCGGCCCTCCCCTCATCGTGGTGGGGC
>JAOPXW010000022.1 GCA_025964935.1 Friedmanniella sp.
CCGCGGTGTCGGAGTTGTAGTGCACCAGCTTGGCGAACACCGCGTCCAGGACGTTGCCGCCACAGACCTCAGCGGTGTTGCCGGGCAGCAGCTCGTTCTGGGGCGTGCAGCCCTTGATGACGATGTCGCCGCCAGCCTGACCGCCACTACTGGCACCGGGGGCGGGCGTCGTGCTGCCTCCACCGCCACACGCCGACGCCACCAGGGCGATCGTCGTGACGGCAGCAGCAGCCATCGCGCGAGTTTTTCCTCGCATGGATGTCCTCCTCCAAGGTTGCGCCTTCTCCAGGCGCATGAGATGTGAGGGGATGTGTTGATCACCCTCACAGGAATGAAACAGTTCTAGGACAACAACCTAACAACCACAAGATGTAACGAATGACCCCACGCCACAAGCAACATGATCGTGACCCGGCGTTTCGGCAGTAATTCACCCAGCACCGCCGCGGCAGACCGTACGGTCTGATTCCCGGTCTGCCACCCGACGGGGAGGCCGCAGCAGCATCACACGGTTGAGGCGAGCGCTTGAGCCGCAGGTGAGGATCGCCGAGCGCCGGGCCGGCTGTACCGATCACGTTTCCACAACGGATCTGCTTGCTTGGGGCGCGGCCCGACCGACATGATCGGATCGTGACCCCTGCAGGGGGTCTGGTCACCGCGTCGCGCGGTGAACCGTACGGCTGGACCGAGCAGGGGTTACCGATGAGCCTTCCCAACAGCACGCTGGACAACCTGGCCGACCACGGCAGTGGCGTGGCCGACGACTCCGTCCGGACCGGGGCCGAGCACCTGTGGATGCACTTCACCCGGATGTCGACCTACGCCACCACCCCGGTCCCCACCATCGAGCGGGGCGAGGGTGCCTACATCTGGGACACCCAGGGGCGGAAGTACCTGGACGCCCTGTCCGGGCTGTTCGTGGTGCAGGCGGGGCACGGCCGGGGTGAGCTGGCCGACGCCGCCGCCGCGCAGGCCCGGAAGCTGGCGTTCTTCCCGGTGTGGTCGTTCGCGACCCCGCCGGCCATCGAGCTCGCGGACCGGCTGGCCGCCCTCTCTCCCGGCGACCTGAACAAGGTCTTCTTCTCCACCGGCGGGGCCGAGGCGGTCGAGACCGCCTGGAAGGTCGCCAAGCAGTTCTTCCGCCTGACCGGCAAGCCCGGCAAGTACAAGGTCATCTCGCGGGCCATCGCCTACCACGGCACCACCCAGGGGGCGCTCTCCATCACGGGCGTCCCGCCGTTCAAGGCGCCGTTCGAGCCGCTCGTCCCCGGCACCTTCCGAGCCCCGAACACCAACTTCTACCGGGCCCCCGAGCCGGTCGCCCACGACGAGAAGCAGTTCGGGCTCTGGGCCGCCAACCGGATCGAGGAGGCCATCCTGCAGGAGGGCCCCGACACCGTGGCCGCGGTCTTCGTCGAGCCGGTCCAGTACGCCGGCGGCTGTTTCCCGCCGCCGCCCGGCTACTTCGAGCGGCTGCGGGAGATCTGCGACACCTACGACGTTCTGTTGGTCTCCGACGAGGTGATCTGCGCGTACGGCCGGCTGGGCACCATGTTCGGGGCGCAGAAGTACGACTACATCCCGGACATCATCACCAGCGCCAAGGGTCTGACGTCCGGCTACTCACCGCTGGGGGCCACCCTCATCTCGGACCGGGTCTTCGAGCCCTTCAACCACGGCAACGTCAGCTTCCCGCACGGCTACACCTTCGGTGGCCACCCGGTCTCCTGCGCGGTGGCGCTGGCCAACCTGGACCTGTTCGAGCGGGAGGACCTGCTCGGCAACGTGCTCCGGAACGAGAACCCGTTCCGTCAGACCCTGGAGAAGCTCTACGACCTGCCGATCGTGGGCAACATCCGCGGCGACGGCTTCTTCTACGGCATCGAACTCGTCCGCGACCAGGCCACCCGGGAGACCTTCGACAAGGCCGACTCCGAGCGGATCCTGCGCGGTTTCGTCTCCGGCGCCCTCTACGAGGCCGGGCTCTACTGCCGGGCCGACGACCGCGGCGACCCCGTGGTCCAGGTGGCCCCGCCACTCATCTCCGACCAGGCCATCTTCGACGAGATCGAGCAGAAGCTGCGCTACGTCCTGGACCTCGCCTGGTCCAAGATCTGACCGTCGGGGGCGGCTCGGGGTCCGGGTCGGTCGCCGTACGCCGGGTCAGTAGCGCTGCAGCGAGGTGACCGCCCGTCGCAGCCGGTCGGTCCCGTCCACCAGGGCCCGCCGGAGCGGGGCGACCAGGTCGGTGGCCAGCGTGGCCTCCGCCGCCGAGAGGGTCTCCTGCGTGCTCGACTGGCCGGGGTAGGCCAGGCCCGCCACCTGGTCCAGCGACCACCCCGAGCGGAACCTGGCCGTGGCCGCGATCTCGTCGAAGTAGCGCCAGACGTACGGCGCCGTCAGCGCCTCCTGCCCGGGGACGAAGAAGCCGCTGGCCGTCGCGTACAGCTCGTACGCGCTCAGCTCGGACGGGTTCATGATCAGCTGCCAGGCGGCGGCCTTCGCGGCCGCCGTGGGGGTCGCGGCCCGGGCCCGGGCCGCGTGCACCCGACCCGAGGCGGACGGGTCCTCGGCCAGCGCGGCGGTCAGCAGCTCGGGTCTGTCGACCAGCCCGGCCAGCCGCTCGACCACACTCCAGGTCAGCTCCGGGTCCAGCTCCAGGCCCGGCGGCAGGGCCTGGCCCGACCGCCAGGGCAGCAGCCGGAGCGGGTCGACTGCGCTCCGGACGACGAGCTTGAAGGCGACCAGCTGACGGTCCGAGCCCGGCTCGCTGCCGGCCAGCAGCGCCTCCGCGGTGGCCGCGACCCGCGCCCGCCGGGCGAAGCGCTCGTCGGCGTGGCTGTACGGGCCGGCCAGGCTGTCCTGGGCGAAGATCAGCAGCTGGGAGCAGACCAGCTCGTGGGGCTGCTCGGGGACGAGGGTGCAGACCAGGTCCAGCGCGGCGGCCGGGTCCAGGCTGCCGTCGCGGACCGCGTCCCGGAGCGCGTTGGTCACCACCACGACCGCCGTCTGGTCGCGCAGGTTGGGAGCGACCGCGGCCACGTCGGACCAGCCGTGCGGCCCGAAGCGGACCTTGGCCCAGGTCAGGTCGTCGACGTCGGGGACCACCAGCACGGTTCCGGTCGGCACCGGGACGACCGCGCTGCCGCCGAGCAGGGTCACCGGCGTCCGGGCGAGGACCTTCCCGTCGGCGCTGACCGCCCCGACGGACACCGCGTGCGGCCGCGGCGCCTGGCCGGGCGGCGGGTGCGCGGCCACCGTCAGCTCGGGCGGCAGCCCGGCCATGTCGAGCGTGTCCATGCCGGTGGTCAGCAGCCATGCCTCCGCCCAGGCCTCCAGGCCCTCGGCGCCCGCGGCGGTCCAGGCGGCCATCAGGTCCGCGAAGGTGGCGTTGCCGAAGGCGAACGCGCGCATGTAGTCGCGCAGCCCGCCCAGGAAGACCTCCTCCCCCAGGTAGGCCGCCAGCTGCTGCAGCACGGCCGCACCCTTGGCGTAGGAGATGCCGTCGAAGTTCTGCAGGGCCGCCGTGGCGTCGGGAGCCCCGTTGCCGGCGATCGGGTGGGTCGAGGGCGACTGGTCGGCCACCGACCCCCAGTCCTTGCGGACCACCCCGAACTCGGTCCACAGGTCGTCGTACGCCGTGGCCGCCGCGCAGCACCGGTGGGCCAGGTATTCCGCGAAGGACTCGTTCAGCCACAGGTCGTCCCACCAACGCATGGTCACCAGGTCGCCGAACCACTGGTGGGCCATCTCGTGCGCCACCACCCCGGCCCGCCGACCTCGCTCGGCCCGGGTGGCCCGACCGCGGTAGATGAACTGGTCGCGGAAGGTCACGCACCCCGGGTTCTCCATCGCGCCCGCGTTGAAGTCGGGCACGAAGGCCTGGTGGTACTCCCCGAACGGGTAGCGGGTGCCGAAGAGCTGGTGGTAGTAGTCGAAGCACTGGGCGGTGACCGTCTGCAGGTCGGCGACCTCGGCCCGCAGCTGGTCCGCCAGGGCGCCGCGGACGTGGAACCCCAGCCGGATCCCGTCGTGCTCGCCGTACACCGAGGCGTACGGCCCGGCCACCAGGGTGACGAAGTAGGTCGACAGCGGCTCCGGCGGGGCGATCCGCCAGCGACCCTCGCCGAGGGCCTCGCTGGACCCGTTGCCGATCACGGTCCAGGCCGGCGGCGCGGTGACGTGCAGCTCGTAGTGGGCCTTCAGGTCGGGCTGGTCGAAGCAGGCGAACCAGCGGGGCGCGGCGTCCAGGAAGGACATGGCGTAGAGGTAGGGCTGGTGGTCCTCGGGGTCGAAGTGCCGGTGCAGGCCCTCGCCGTCGCTGGAGAAGGTCATCACGCCCTCCACGACCAGGACGTTGTCGCGCTGCAGCCCGGTCAGCCGCAGCCGGCCCTGCTGCCAGGCCCCCTCGGGCAGCGCGACCCCGTTCAACGTGGCGGCGAGCAGGGACTCGCCGCGGAAGTCGGCGAAGGTCTCACCCCCCGGCTCGGGGTCCCGGCAGCTGAAGGTCACGGTGCTGCGGGAGGTGAAGGTCGCCCCGGTCGCGTCACCCAGGTCGAGCTCGACCTGCACCGAGGCGACCCGCAGCCGAGCCGCCCGCTCCTCGGCCTCGGACCGCAGCAGGCTCCGCTGGCCTTCCCCCGCCACGCGCTAGCCCGCCGACCCGGTCACCGTGGGGCTGACCAGGTAGGTGTCGTAGGCGTAGTTGGTGAAGAACTGCGGCCAGTCCTCGACGAGGCAGGTCGAGGAGAAGACGTCCTCCGCCCGGATGAGGAGGGTCCGGACCCGCTCGCTCGCGCCGTCGGACAGCCGCGCCAGCTCGGTCTCGAGCAGGGAGCGGACGAGCTCGGGGGTGACGGTGGTCCCCTCGGCGGTGGTGGCGCGGTGGTGGACCCACTGCCAGATCTGCATCCGGGAGATCTCGGCCGTGGCGGCGTCCTCCATCAGGCTGTCGATGGCCACGGCACCCGCACCCCCCACCCAGGCGGCGAGATACTCCAGGCCCACCCGGATGTTGGTCCGGACGCCGGCCAGGGTGATCGCCCCGCCGGCGGAGGCCACGTCGACCAGGGCGGCGGCGTCGGGCTCGACCTCGGGACGCTGCCGGCTGAGCTGGTTCGGCTCGTCGCCGAGGACGGCCACGAACGCGTCCAGGCAGGTCGAGACCAGCGCCGGGTGGGCGACCCAGGAGCCGTCGAAGCCCAGGCCCGCCTCCCGGGTCTTGTCCGCCGTGGTCTTCTCCAGGGCGGCCGCGGTGGCGTCGGGGTCCTGCCGGCTGGGAACGAAGGCGGCCATGCCCCCCATCGCGTGGGCGCCGCGGGCGTGGCAGGTCTTGACCAGCAGGTTCGCGTAGGCCGACATGAACGGCACGGTCATGGTGACCGCGCTCCGGTCCGGCAGCAAGTGGTCCGGCGAGCCGGAGAAGTTCTTGATCATCGAGAAGATGTAGTCCCAGCGCCCGGCGTTCAGGCCGGCGGAGTGGTCCCTGAGCTCGTAGAGGAACTCCTCCATCTCGAAGGCGGCCGGAGTGGTCTCGATCAGGCAGGTGGCCCGGATCGTCCCGTACGGGATGTCGAGCCGCTCCTGGGCGAGGGTGAAGACGTCGTTCCACAGCCGCGCCTCCAGGTGCGACTCCATCTTCGGCAGGTAGAAGTACGGGCCCGCCCCGCGCGCGATCAGGGCGGCGGCGTTGTGGAAGAAGTAGAGCCCGAAGTCGACGAACGCACCGGGTACCGGCTCCCCGTCCAGGGTCAGGTGCCGCTCGTCGAGGTGCCAGCCCCGGGGCCGGACGAGGATGGTCGGGGTCTCGGCACCGACCTCGTAGCGCTTGCCCCGCTCGTCGGTGAAGTCGATCTGGTCCCGGATCGCGTCGTAGAGGTTGAGCTGCCCGTCGACCACGTTGAACCAGGTGGGTGCCGTCGCGTCCTCGAAGTCGGCCATCCAGGCCCGGGCCCCGGAGTTCAGGGCGTTGATGGTCATCTTGCGCGAGGTCGGGCCGGTCATCTCGCAGCGCCGGTCGACGAGCCCGGGAGCGGGCGGGGCGACCCGCCAGTCGGGGTCGGCCCGGACGGCCGCGGTCGCGGGCAGGAAGCCGAGCGTGGCTCCGGGGCTGGCCGTCGCGTACCGGTCGGCCCGCCGCTGCAGCAGCTCGGCCCGCCGGGGTCCGAAGGTGGCGGCCAGCTCCGCGACGAACGCCAGCGCCGGCGGGGTGAGGATCTCGACGAAACGGGGGTGCAGCTCGCCCTCGACCACGAGGGCGCGGGGGGCTGCGGAGGGGCTGGTCATCTCGGGCGTCCTGTCTCGTGGGCGGTCGGGAGCGGCGGCGGCGCGGCGGCTGCACCCCGGCGCATCCACGCCCTCAGCCTAGAGAGCGGCACCGACAAGGTCACGCCCAGGTCACGAACCGGGCCACGGGCGTGGTTCCGGCTCACTTCGACAGGCCCGCCACCAGGTTGATCGTGGTGGCGATGATCACGGCGCCGAAGAGGTAGGACAGCAGGGCGTGCACCAGCGCCACCCGGCGGACGGCCTTGGTGCTGAAGTCGGTGTCGGAGACCTGGAAGGTCATCCCGATGGTGAAGGCCAGGTAGGCGAAGTCGGTGTACTGCGGTGGGTCGGTCTCGTTGAAGTCGATGCCCCGCTCGGCCCCGGTGTAGTAGATCCGGGCGTAGCGGGTGGTGTAGATGGTGTGCACGGTCGCCCAGGCGAGGGCGACGCTGAGCACCCCGAGCCCGGCGGCCAGGTCCTTGGCCGATCCGCTGTCCTTGTTCATCAGGATCAGGCCGACCGCGCCGAGGCTGGCCACGGCGGCCCCCAGCACGACCACGAAGGCGACCGGCCGGTAGGTGTCGTCCCGCGAGGCGTGCCGGGCGGTGTCGGCGGGTCCGAGCCGCCACAGCGTGGTCCAGACCCAGACCAGGTAGGTGATCGCGCCGGCCATCCACCCCAGCAGGAGGCCGTATTCCGTGCTCCAGGACAGGCCGGTCATCAGACCGACGGCCACCCCGAGCCCGGACGAGACCAGGATGCGCAGGGTGCCGGACGGGCCGAGTCGGGCGTCAGGGTCGCGGGTCGTGACCACCGTCGGCGGGGCTGCCCCGGTCATCGGACCGGCTTCCCGACCGGCCGGGGCTGACTCTGGGGAGGGCATGCTCCGACGCTAGGGTCTCGCCGCTGTGCCGGTCCTGAGGGGCGACCCGGCCCGTGGGGACGGCCGGTGGGGCCGCCATCATGGGGAGGTGACCACGACCGTACGCCGTCTCGGGCCGCAGGACGCGCCGGCCATCCGCCGCCTGGGCGAGGAGGCGTTCGGCGTCCCGTCGACGCCGGCGACCGAACCCCTCACGGTGGTGGCGGCGGACCGTACGCGCTTCGGGGCCTTCGACGGCGACCGGCTCGTCGCGCAGTCGACCGACCGGCACTTCGACTCCTGGATGGGTGGCCGGCCGATCCCGACCTCCGGCATCGCCGGAGTGACGGTGGGGGCGGAGGACCGGGGCCGCGGCGGGCTGGGGCCCCTGTTCGGGGCGATGCTGGAGGCGGCCCGCGACCGGGGCGCCGTCCTCTCGACGCTGTTCCCGACGGCGCCCCGAATCTATCGCCGGTTCGGCTACGAGCTGGTCGGCTCCTACGACACGGTGGCGGTCCCGACCGCCGCCCTCGCCTCGGTGCCGCGGCCCGCCGGGGTCCTCACCCGGCGGGCCGAGGTGGGCGACGTGGCGGCGGTCCGGGAGGTCTACGACACCTGGGCGGCCGCCCAGAACGGCCCGCTGACCCGACGCGGGGTGTCCTTCAACGAGTCGGAGGCCGACTACCTGGCCCGCTTCACCGGCGTCACCCTGGCCGTCGAGGAGGGCCGGACCGTCGGCTACGCGGCCTGGCACCGGGGCCAGGGCTACGGCGAGCAGGCCACGCTCGAGGTGCAGGACCTGGTCGCGCTCACGGCGGAGGCGTACGCGGCCCTGCTGGCGGTCCTCGGCAGCTTCGCCTCGGTCACCGGCACCACCACGATCGCCACCTCCGGGGCCGACCCGGTCCGGCTGTTCCTGCCCGGGCTGGCGTGGTCGGGGGTCGGGGCGTCGGCGTACATGCTCAGGGTGCTCGACCCGGTCGCGGCCTTCCGGCTGAGGTCCTGGGCGCCCGGCCTGCGGGTCCAGCTGGGCTTCACGCTGCGCGGCGACGCCCTGCCCGGCAACGACGGCGGCTACCGGATCGCGGTCGCCGACGGTCGGGCAGTGGTCGAGAGGCGACCGGGCGGCCCCGTCCCGGGTGAACGGGTGCTCACCGCCCGGGGCCTGGCCCTGGCGTACGCCGGGGCCCAGTCCAGCGCGAACCTGCGCTTCGCCGGGCTGCTCAGCGGCGGCCGGGTCGTCGAGGACCAGGACTGGGACGCGCTGCTCGGTGGCCGTCAGGTCCACATCCGCAACTACTTCTGACCGACGGGAGCCGTCTCCTCGGCTCCGGCGGCAAGCCGGGGGCCCGGGGTCGCCCTAGCCTGGCGCCATGGAGACCACCGCCGAACGCGCCGTGCTGGAGGGCATGCTCGACACCCAACGCGAGCAGATCGCCGCGCTGCTGGAAGGCCTGGACGAGACGGCCGCCCGCGCCCGGCTGGTGCCGTCGCTGACCACCCCACTGGGGCTCGTCAAGCACGCCACCTTCGTGGAGAAGGTGTGGTTCCACTCACGGGTCGCCGGGGTGCCCCGCGCCGAGCTCGGCCTGCCGGACACGGTGGACGAGAGCTTCGTGCTGGCGCCGACGGACACGGTGAGCTCGGTGCGGGCGGGCTTCCTCGCGGCGTGCGAGACCTCCCGCACCGTTGCGGCGGGGCACGACCTCGACGAGGAGTTCCCCTGGCACCACGGCCCGGTCACCGTCCGCTACATCTACGTGCACGTCATCGCCGAGCTGGCCCGGCACGCGGGCCACGGCGACATCCTGGTGGAGCAGCTGCGGGCGGTCAGGACCCGTCCCTGAGGTCGACCAGCCGGTCGGTCGAGAACGCGATCTGGTCGAAGGTCGCCGTGACCCCCTCCCCCGTCGGGGACTGGGCCTCGAAGCCCACCTGATGCTCGGTCAGGGCGTCGCCGAGGGTGAAGACGCGCACCAGCGGCCAGGTGGTCCCGTCGAGCGAGGCGTGGAAGGCATAGACGCGGTCGACGCGGGAGATCCGCAGCCAGACCGACCGGTCCCCCACGACGAAGGCGTTCGCGTCGTCGGAGACGCCGCGGGTCACCACCGAGACCACCATCGGCGCACCGGCCGGTGAGAGCTCGAAGCAGAGCTTGGCCCAGTTGCGCTCGTCCAGCCAGAGCATCAGCACCCCGGCGTCGAACTGGGAACCGAAGTCCACGCTGACGCGGGCCCGGAGCTGGAAGTCACCCACCCCCGGGGTGCCCAGGAGGGTGGCCGCGTTCGCGAGGGACTGCGCGTCGGCCGAGTCCTCCCCGCCCGGGTTGATGTAGAAGTCGGTGTGACCGGGCGCGGTGGCGAGCACGGCGGAGCCCGCGTCGTCCCGCCGCCACACCTCAGGGTGGGACGCGCGCAGCGGGAAGGGCAGCTCGGGGACGGCGAGGCGGTCAGCCATGGATGGGCTCCTGGGGTCGTGGGTGTGGGTGTGGGAGGTCGAGCCGGACAATGGCGCGCCCCGGAACCGGCTGCGCCACGCGGTGGAATCCCAGCGCCAGGAACAGCTGCTCCCGGCCGACGTAGGCGTCGGCCGCGGCGGCTTCCGCACCCGACAGCGGCCAGCCCTCCAGCGCCACCGCCCCCTCGTGACGCGCGAGGGAGGTCGCGGCCCGCAGCAGGGCGTGACTGACCCCGTGGCCCCGGCGGTCCGGGTGGACGAACAGGCAGGGTACGAGCCACGCGGTGCTGTCCTCGACCCGTGGCCGCTGGCCGAGCAGGGCGTGCCGCGACGGGCTGGCCCCCAGGTAACGCGACCGCGGGCCGCACGCCGCCCACCCGGCCGGCTGGTCGGCGACGAGGGCCAACACGCCCAGGGGAGTGCCGGCGGCCGTCATCGTCTCGAAGCGGCGGCGGTTGCCTCCCCCGACCCAGCCGGCGGCGAAGGCCAGCCGTCCGGTGCAGAACGACATGCACCAGCAGTGCCGCGTGGTCCGCG
>JAOPXW010000061.1 GCA_025964935.1 Friedmanniella sp.
CCAGGTCCCGACCGGGGGCCACCCGGTCCCGCACCGCCCGCTTCAGGGGAGCCAGGTCGGGGAAGCCGCCCTCGGTCTTGCGGTCCCAGATCAGCTCGTCGTCCACGTGGACCTGGAAGACCCCGCCCACCCCGGGCCGCAGGGCGAGCTCGCCGATGTCGGTCGTGAACGAGGTGAGCAGCTCCTGGGCGAGCCAGCTCGCGCGGAGCAGCCAGCGGCACTGCGTGCAGTAGGTGATGGTGACCTTCGGGCCGCTCAGGTTCTCGCTGCTCATGCGCCCAGGGTCGCAGAGCCGGCCAACCTCTCCGGGCCCGCTCCCGGCCCGGCATCCGCGCCCGACCCGGCATCCGCGCCCCACCCGGGCCCCGCGCCCCACCCGGACCCCGCACCCGACCTGGACCCCGCACCCGGCCTGGACCAACGCCGGGGCGGCGGGGCCGACCCGGCGGGCCCAGGCTCTACCCTCGACCCGTGAGGACGCGTGCCTGACCGGGAGAGCGTCGTCGTCGTCGGCGGCGGGCTGGCCGGTATGGCCGCGGCGGCCCGGCTGGCCAAGACCGGGCACCAGGTCGACCTGTTCGAGGCCCGCCCGGCACCGGGCGGGACGTGGGCGGCGTACGAGGTGGACGGGCTGCTGGTCGACGACGCCCCGGCCGTGCTGACCTTCCCCGCGCCGTGGCGGGACCTCTTCCGCAAGAGCGGGCGGCCGCTGGAGGCCGAGCTGGGCCGGCTGGGCTTCGCGCTGGTGCCCGCGGGTCCGACCCGGTACGTCTTCGCCGACGGCACCGAGCTGGACCTGCCCAGCGACCGGGGGGAGCAGTACCTCGCCCTCACCACCGCGTACGGGTCCGCGGTGGCCGTCCGCTGGCGGGACCTGCTCGACCGGCTCGACGACGTCTGGCAGACCCTCCGCCCGCTCGGGCTGGAGCGGGAGATGCCGGGCGGGCGACCCCTGACCCGGGCGGTCCGGTCACGGCTCTGGCACCGCCGCAGCCTCGCCGATCTCGCCCGGGACCTGGACCACCCCCACCTCGGTGCGGTGGTCCGCAGCCTCGGCCCGCGGGCCGGGGCCAGCGCGGAGCAGACCCCGGCGATGGTGGCGGTGGAGCTGGCGGTGCAGCGCACCTTCGGACGGTGGCACGTGGCACCGAGCGGGGCCGAGACCGTCGGTGCCGGCCGCTCGTCGCTGCTGGCCGAGGCCTTGGCGGCCCGGCTGAGCCTGCGCAAGGTGCGCGTCCACCTGGACACCCCGGTGGCCTCGATCCTGGTCCGTGACCACCGGGTGCAGGGGGTCCGGACCCCGGGCGGCGAGGTCGCGGCCGACGCGGTGATCGCCACGGTGGACCCGTGGACGACGGTCAACGACCTGCTCCCCCGGCGGAGCCTGGGTCGGACCCGGCGGCGGGTGCTCGGGCTGCAGCCGGCCCTTGCCCCGACGGTCAGCCACCGTCTGCTGGGCGACCGGGTCCCGACGGTCACCGAGACCGTCGAGCTGGACCAGGACGGCGTCCCCCGCGTCCGCTACCGACGACCACACCCGGACGGCACGCTGGAGAGCGTCCACGACCACCGCACCGCGGTCCCCTGCCCCGCTGCGGGAGCGGCGTGGCAGGGGTTCGCGAGCTGGTCGCGGCGCCCGCTCGTCGCCCCCGGGCTGGACGGGCTCTACCTCGCCGGCCCCGCCTCACCCGGGGGGCCCGGTCCCTCCGCCGTGCTGCTGTCCGCAGCGCTGGCCACCTACGGCCTGGACGGCTACCCGCGCTGAGCTCCCCGACCGTCCCGCGGGCGGCCCCGCCGGCGGTCGGGAACAGGAACCGGGCGCCCGGGGTTTCCCAGCCATGAGCAACGCTGCCTCCGCCCCCACCGTCGCCGTCACCGGCGTGACCGGCTATCTCGGGTCCCGGGTGGCCCGGGCCCTCGCCGAGGACGGCGTCGCCCTGCGACTGCTGGCCCGGTCCGCGGCCCGAGCCCCGGGCCTGCCGGGCAGCGAGGTGGCCGAGACCAGCTACGGCGACGATCGCTCGGTCGCGGCCCTGGCCGGGATCGACCTGCTCTTCATGGTGTCCGCCGCCGAGAGCGAGGACCGGCTCGGGGAGCACCGGCGCTTCGTCGACGCCGCCGCCGAGGCCGGCGTCCGGCACGTGGTCTACACCTCCTTCCTGGGTGCGGCCCCCGACGCCACCTTCACCCTCGGACGGGACCACTGGGCCACCGAGGAGCACATCCGCAGCCGCGGGCTCGGCTTCACGTTCCTGCGCGACTCCTTCTACCTGGACTTCCTGCCCCTGCTGGCCGGCGCCGACGGGGTCATCCGGGGCCCGGCCGGCGAGGGACGGATGGGCGCGGTGGCCCGCGACGACGTGGCCCGCTCGGCCGTCGCCGTGCTCCGCCAGCCGGCGGCCCACCTCGGGGCGACCTACAACCTCACCGGGGCGGAGTCCCTGACCCTGGCCGAGGCGGCCGCCATCACCACCGAGGTCACCGGCCGGCTCGTCACCTTCCACCACGAGACCGTCCCCGAGGCGTACGCCTCCCGCGCCTCCTACGGCGCGCCGGACTGGCAGCTCGACGCCTGGGTCTCGACCTACACCGCGATCGCCGAAGGGAGCCTCGACGTACTCACCGACGACGTCCGCCGCCTGACCGGCTCGGCCCCCCTCACCCTGCGGCAGCTCCTGGCCGCGGCCACCGCCTGACCCCGCGCCTCACCGGCACAGGACGGGGGCCGGTCGGGCGTGGACGCCCGGACGACGAGGCTGGGCGGACCTGCATATCGCCCCTATACTCAGATGTTCGTTTTCCAGCACAGAGGATGCCCCTTCTTGTCTCACCCGCAGACCGACGCCA
Source organism: Friedmanniella sp. (assembly GCA_025964935.1). Lineage (GTDB taxonomy): Bacteria > Actinomycetota > Actinomycetes > Propionibacteriales > Propionibacteriaceae > Microlunatus. Next base: position 2,848 of record JAOPXW010000061.1, read on the forward strand.
CCGACACCAACGGGCCGGCTCCGGACAGCCCCGTCGACCGGGAGCTGGCCGTCGAGCAGGCCCACGTGGACCGGGTCTACGACCAGCTCGCCGTGGCCACCCGGTCCGCGCAGCAGGTGGCCACGGCGGGACGCTCGCTGTTCCACTCCGACCGCGGCTCCTACGTCCGCGAGGAGGACGGCACCGGGCTCTACGAGCGCGACGTGTTCGCCTTCCAGGCCGCCAAACGGCTGGCCGTGCTGGACGGTGAGCACGAGGGCCTGGTCTTCGGACGGCTCGACCGGACCGACGGCGAGGTGCGCTACGTGGGCCGGATCGGGGTCCGCGACGACGAGTACGAGCCGCTGGTCATCGACTGGCGGGCCCCCGCGGCCGAGCCCTTCTACCGGGCCACCCCGACCAACCCGATGCAGGTCGTACGCCGTCGCGTGCTGCGCTGCCAGGGTCCGGTCGTGGTCGGCATCGAGGACGACCTGCTGGACGGGGAGAACGCCGACACCGAGCTCGTGGTGGTCGGCGAGGGCGCCCTGATGGCCGCGCTGTCCCGGGCCCGTGGCCACACCATGCGCGACATCGTGGCCACGATCCAGTCCGAGCAGGACGAGGCCATCCGCGCTGCCCACCAGGGCTTCACGATGATCTCCGGGGGCCCCGGCACCGGCAAGACCGTGGTCGCCCTGCACCGGGCGGCGTACCTCCTGTACTCCAACCGTCGGCGGTTCGAGTCCGGTGGCGTGCTGGTCGTCGGGCCCAGCCGGGTGTTCATGAACTACATCGAGCGGGTGCTGCCCTCCCTCGGGGAGGAGTCGGTGACCCTGCGCTCGATCGGCTCGGTGGCCAGCGACGTGGTCCGGATCACCGGCGACCGGGTGGACGACGCCCCCACCCTGGCGATCAAGGGCAGCCTGCGGATGGTGAAGGTGCTTC
>JAOPXW010000393.1 GCA_025964935.1 Friedmanniella sp.
ACATCCCGATCGGCGGCAACACCGATCTGCACATCCCGCCCAAGGACTTCCTCAAGCCCGGCCCCAAGCAGCACCTGAACGGGCGCAACGCCCTCTGGTACGCCCGCGGTCGCTACGGCTCCGACGATTTCCACCGGATGGACCGGCAGCGCTGCGTGATCAACGCCATCATCAAGCAGGCCAACCCGACGAACATGCTGGCCCGCTACGAGGACATCGCCAAGGCCGGCAAGCAGATCGTCTACACCGACATGCCGCAGGAGGTGCTGCCGCTGATGGTGGACCTGAGCCTGCGGGTCAAGGACGGCAACGTCCGCAGCATCGTGTTCAAGCACGGGGTCAACGGCTTCCTCAGCCCCCGGCCCGACTTCCCGCTGATGCGCCGGCAGGTGAAGGACGCGCTGGGCGAGACCAAGGCGGTCACGACGACGTCCCCGGCGCCGTCGGCGACCAAGAAGGCCAGCCCCACCAAGCCGGTCAGCGAGGACGTCAACGACTCCTGCGCCTACGACCCGCAGGTCGCGGCGACCGCCCGCCCCTACACCGGCTGACCGGCGCCGGCGGACCTCAGATCAGCGGCGAGTAGCCGCGGTCGGCGTCCAGCCGCTGCTGCACGGCGGTGAGCAGGGACAGGAACACCGGATCGGCGCTGGAGCGCGGGTTGACCACGCTCGCCCCGGGGGCACCGTCCTTGCCGGTCAGGGTCAGGCGGGCGCCCTGCAGGGTGACCCCGCCGACCTGGGCCCAGGGCAGGGTCGCCGTCTCGCCGCCCCGGACGATGGTGACCTGGTCGGCACCGAGCACCAGGGTGGTCCGCAGCCGGGCCACCAGGACGAGCGCCGAGACCAGCAGCGCCACCCCCGCGGCCAGCACGACCGCCCCGATGACCGCGATCACGACCGGCAGGTCCAGCACGGCCGACAGCACCAGCAGCAGGGCGCCGACCAGGGCCGCGCCGGAGGCGATCGCGAGCGCCCGTACGGGGGGCTTGGCGCTCAGCACGAACCGCTGGTCGAGGTCTCCGGGCGGGATCGAGGTCACGGGAGCAGCCTACCGAGCCGGGCCTGAACGCCTCACCATCGCGAGCGGGCCCGCTCAGTCCGCCGGCCCCGGTGGGTCGGGCGAGCCGGGATGATGCGGCGAGGGTGGGATTCGAACCCACGGAACGGTCTCCCGGTCGGGCGCTTTCAAGGCGCCTGCACTAGTCCACTATGCGACCTCGCCCTCGGCGACGACCGGGGTCGGCCGGTCGGTCGGGCACCCAGATCCTAGCCGACCTCCTTCGCGGCTGTGGCAGGCTGACGGGCGTGAAAGCCGTCATCGCGCGCGAGCCCGGCGCCCCCGAGGTCCTGCAGCTCGTCGAGCTGGAGACCCCCGCTTCGGGGCCCGACGAGGTGCTGGTCAAGGTCCGGGGGGCCGGGGTCAACCGCGCCGACCTGCTGCAGCGCCAGGGGCACTACCCGCCCCCGCCGGGGGCCAGCGAGATCATCGGGCTGGAGGTGTCGGGGGAGGTAACCGCGGTCGGTGCCGACGTCCTCGGCCACCGGGTCGGCGAGGAGTGCGTCGCCCTGCTCGCCGGCGGCGGCTACGCCGAGTACGTCGTGGTCCCGGCCGGCCAGGTCGTCACCGTACCGCCGGGGTTCGACCTGCAGGCCGCGGCCGGGGTCATCGAGGTGGCCGCGACCGTCTTCTCCAACCTGCAGGCGGCCCGGCTGGGCGCCGGCGAGACGTTCCTGGTCCACGGCGGCGCCGGTGGCATCGGCTCGTTCGCCATCCAGTACGCGAAGTCGCTCGGCGCCACAGTGATCGCCACCGCCGGCTCCGCCGACAAGGTCGAGTACTGCCGGGAGCTGGGGGCCGACCACGCGCTGTCCTACCGCGGGGACTGGGCCGGCGAGGTGCGGACGGCCACCGGCGGGCGCGGGGTCGACGTCATCCTGGACAACATGGGCGCGAAGTACCTCGGCGTCCACGTCGACCTGATGGCCCCCGAGGCCCGCCTGGTCGTGATCGGCATGCAGGGCGGGGTGACCGCCGAGCTCAACCTGGCCGCCCTGATGGCCAAGCGCGGCTGGGTGACCGCGACCTCGCTGCGCTCCCGGCCCGTGGCCGAGAAGGCGGCGATCTGCCGCGGCGTGGTCGAGTCGGTGTGGCCGCTGCTCGCCGACGGCACGATCCGGCCGACGCGACAGACGGTCTACCCGCTGGCCGAGGCGGCCGCCGCCCACACCCGGCTCGAGTCCGGCGACCACACCGGCAAGATCGTCCTGGCTGTCTGAGGGCAGCCGACGACGGGTCAGGACGTCCAGGCGCGCCAGAGCCGGGCATACTCCCCGTCGGCGGCGACCAGCTCTGGGTGGCTCCCGAGCTCGGCGATCCGGCCGTCGATGACCACCGCGATCCGGTCGGCGTCGTGGGCGGTGTGCAGCCGGTGCGCAATGGCCACGACCGTCCGGTCGGCGAGCAGAGCCGCCATCGACCCCTCCAGGTGCCGGGCCGTCCGCGGGTCGATCAACGACGTCGCCTCGTCCAACACCAGCGTGTGCGGGTCGGCCACCACCAGCCGGGCCAGGGCGATCTGCTGCGCCTGGGCCGGCGTCAGCTTCTGCTGACCGGCACCGAGCACCGTACCCAGCCGGTCCGGCAGCCGCTGGACCCACTCCCAGGCGTCGACGGTCTCCAGGGCGGCGATGACCACGTCGTCCTGGGAGTCCTCACGGGCGAGCACGATGTTGTCCCGGACCGTGCCCACGAAGACGTGATGCTCCTGGGTGACCAGGGCGACCTGGGTCCGCAGCACGTCGAGCGGCAGTCGGGTGAGCTCGACCCCGCCGACGGCGGCCGACCCCGTCCGGGGGGCATTGATGCCAGCCAGCAGCCGGCCCAGGGTGGACTTGCCCGACCCGCTCGGGCCGACGATCGCCAGCCTCTCCCCCGGCCGCAGGGCGAGGTCGACCCCGTGCAGGACGTCGTGGCCCTCGCGGTAGGCGAACCGCAGGTCGACGCCGGTCAACCGGTTGCCCGCCGGCCGGTCCTCGCCGGTCTCGCGGTCGGGCGGGACGGCGGCGATCCCCAGCAGCCGGCTGGTCGAGGCGATCCCGACCTGCAGCCGGTCCACGTTGCGGATCAGCCGCTGCAGCGGCTCGACCAGGGCCTGGACGTAGAGCGTCGCCGCGGTGACCTGGCCGAGGGAGACCCAGCCCTGGAGATAGCCGTACCCCCCGAGCAGCAGCACCATCACCAGCGGGGTGTCGAAGGCCAGCCCGAGCCAGCCGAAGAGCAGGTTGCGCAGGGCCATCGTGTAGCGCTCGGCCTGCGCGGAGACCGCGATGTCGTCGTCTCCGTGCCGGATCCGGGACTGCTGCAGACCGAGGGCCTCCACGGTTCGGGCGCCCTCGACCGTCTCGGTCAGGGTGGTGTTGATCTCCGAGTAGGTGCCGCCCTCGGTGATGTAGCCCGCCGGCGCCCGGTGCAGATAGCGCATCACCGAGACGAGCAGGATCGGGGTGGTGACCAACAGCGGCAGGGTCAGCAGGGGTGAGTTCAGCAGCATCGCCGCGACGGTGAGGACCGCGGTGAAGCCGGCCACGACCGCCTCGGGCAGCCCGTAGCGCACGCTCTGGCTCATGGTGCTGACGTCACGGGTCACCCGGGTGACGAGGTCGCCGCTGCCGGCGCTCTCCACCCGTCCCAGCGGCAGCCGCAGCACCGTCTCCACGACGTACTCCCGTGCCTGGGCGAGCAGGTCCTGACCCAGGTGGACCGAGGTCCGGAGAGCCAGGAAGGTCAGCCCGGCCTGCAGCAGCACCACCGCGGCGACCGCGACCGCCAGCCCGTCCAGCGCGGTCACCCCGACCCCACCGGCACTGACCCGGTCGACCAGGTGGCCGAGGATCCGGGGCACCACGAGACCGGCCACGGCGGCCAGGGCGTGCAGCGCGAGCAGGGCCGTGACCACGAGTCGGCGCGACCGGGCCAGGTCGAGGAAGAAGGCCCCGACCGCACCCCGGTCGGCCACCGGCAGCGCCCGCTCGGGCTGCTGGGAGGCGGCGAAGAACGCCCGGGCGCGGTCCTCCCGCAGGCGGTGCCGCCGGCGCCAGGCGCTCA
>JAOPXW010000138.1 GCA_025964935.1 Friedmanniella sp.
CGGCGGTCTCGGCGAAGTCCTGGGCGGTGTAGGTGATGGCCCCGACCAGGCTCCGCTCGGCCGTGATCACCGCGTACGCGGCCAGGTCGAGCTGCGGCGAGCCCATCACGACCAGCACGAACCGCGCGCCCAGACCCTAGGCGGCGAGCGCGTCGGCCACGGTCGCGCTGACCCCGACCGCGTCGACCACCAGGGTGGCGGGACCGCCGAGCCGGTCGCTGACCGCCCCGGCCAGGTCGCCGGCCGACGGGTCGACCACGTCCGCGCCCAGCCGGGCGCACAGGTCCCGGCGGGAGGCGCTGACGTCGGACACCACCACCGAGCCCAGCCCCAGCCGGCGGGCCGCCAGCACACAGGCCTGACCGATCGGACCGCCCCCGATCACCAGCAGCCGGTCCGCGGGGGTGGCGTCGCCACGGCGTACGGCGTGCCAGCCCACGGCGAGTGGCTCCACCAGCGCACCGAGCTCGGCGGGCATCTCCTCGGGCAGCTCGACCACGTTGGCCGCGGGCACCGCGACCAGATCGGCGAAGGCGGCGGAGATCTCCGGTGCCACCCCGAGCACCACCTTGCGGGCGCAGTGCTGCTCCCGGCCGGCCCGGCAGGCCTCGCACTCCCCGCACGCCATCACCGGGTTGACCGTGACCAGCCGACCCAGGACGGGCGACGCCACCCCCGCCCCCAGGGCGGCGACCCGGCCCACGGTCTCGTGGCCCATCACCTGCCCGGGATGGCGCCGACCGTTCTCCCCGGAGTAGCCGTGGAAGTCCGAGCCGCAGATGCCGGTGGCGATCACCTCGATCAGCACCTCACCCGGCCCGGGCCGGGGGTCGGGCCGCTCCTCGACGGCGATGTCGTAGTTCCCGCGCAGCACCAGAGCCCTCACTGGGTGACCTGGTACCGCGCATCGACCTCGTCCAGCCGCCCGGCCTCCACGTCGTTGGCCTTCTTGAACAGCCCGGTCAGGGCGAACAGGATCGCGCCCACCACGGCTCCGACGGCCAGGGAGTAGAGGCCGGAGTTGCCGCCGACGTTCTCCTTGAAGTAGTCGCGCATGTTGGGGGCGAGGAAGCCGCCCAGGTTGCCCAGGGAGTTGATCAGGCCGATGCCGGCGGCCGCGGCGTACCCGGTCATGTACTCGGTGGGCAGGGTCCAGAAGATCGGCTGCATGGCCACGAAGCCGATCGCCGCGAGAGCCAGGCCGGCGATCGCGAGCACCGGGGTGTCGCTGAGGGCCCCGGAGATGACGATGCCGACGGCGGTGGTGAGCAGCAGCAGCGAGCCGATCAGCCGGTGCCGGCGGGTCCGGTCGGCCAGCCCCGGGAAGAAGGCCACCGAGGCCAGCCCGAACAGCCACGGGATGGCGGTGACCAACGAGGCGGCGAAGCCCAGCTTCTGACCGGTGATGGCCACCACCTGGGTGGGCAGGAAGAAGGTCACGCCGTACACGGCGATCTGGATGCAGAAGTAGATGGCGGCGAAGTACCACACCCGCCAGTTGGCCAGCGCGGCGAGCACCTTCTTCGGCCCGTGGCCCTCGTCCTTGGCCGTGTTCTCGGCCTCGATGGTCTCGATCAGGGCGGTCCGCTCACCCTCGGGCAGCCACATCGCGTTGCGGGGCCGGTCGGTCAGGTAGAAGTAGGACCAGACACCCACGATGATGGCGAGCAGCCCCTCGACCAGGAACATCCACTGGATGCCCCGGAGCCCGGCGACGCCGTTCAGCTCCAGCAGGCTGCCCGACAGCGGGTTGCCCAGGATGCCGGCCAGGGCGATGCCCATGTAGAAGTAGCCCCGGGCCCGGCTCAGGTGCCGAGCCGGCACCCAGTAGGTCAGGAACAGGATGACGCCGGGGAAGAAGCCTGCCTCGGTGATCCCGAGCAGGAAGCGCAGGACGTAGAAGCTCGTCGGGCCCTGGACGAAGACGAAGCAGGCCGCCACGATCCCCCAGGTCACCATGATCCGGGCCAGCCACCAGCGGGCCCCGACGCGGTGCAGCAGGATGTTGCTGGGGATCTCGAAGATGGCGTAGCCGACGAAGAACAGGCCGGCCCCGAAGGCGTACGCGGCGGCGCTGATCCCGAAGTCGACCTCGAACTCCTTCTGGGCGAAGGAGACGTTGCTGCGGTCGAGGAACGCGATGATGTACATCAGCAGCAGGAACGGCACGAGCCGCTTGAAGACCTTCTTGGTGGCGAGCTCACTGAGCTCGAACCGCCGGCTGGCGGCGGCCGTGGTGGTGTCAGACATCGGTGTCTCCTGGGTTTTCAGCGGTGAGGGTGGTGCGCGGGCAGAGAGTCTCCGGTGGGTGCGGCGCGGGGCCGCCCGGCGGCTCAGTGCATGTACTTGCCTCCGTCGACCTGCAGGGTGGCGCCGTTGAAGTAGCCCCCACCCTCGGAGAACAGGAAGGCGATCGTGGCGGCGATCTCGGCCGGCTGGCCGACCCGCCCCAGCGGGATGCCGGCCGACATCGAGGCCTTGCGCTCCTCGGTCAGGCGGCCGCCCATGATCTCGGTGTCGACCGGGCCCGGGGCGAGCACGTTGACCGTGATCCCGTACGGGCCCAGCTCGCGGGCCCCGCCGTGGGCCATCCCGACCACCGCCGCCTTCGCCGTGGCGTAGACGCCCTTGGAGAAGGTGCCCCCGCCGTCGAAGGCGGTGATGGAGGACGTGTTGACGATCCGGCCGACCCCCTGGGGGATCATCCGCTCCGCCGCGGCCTTGAGCATCAGGAAGGAGCCGGTCACGTTGACCGCCATCACCCGCTCGAACTCGGCCACGCCGCACTCGATCAGCGGCGTCGGGCTCGCGATGCCCGCCAGGTTGACCAGGCCGACCACCGGGGACAGCTCGGCGTCGATCCGAGCGAACAGGGCGGCCACCGAGGCCTCGGAGGCGATGTCGGTCGGGACCGCGATCACATTCGTGTGACCCGCCGCGGCCAGCTCCTCGGCCACCGCGGCGAGACCCGCCTCGTTGATGTCGACCAGGGCGATGTCCCAGCCGTTCTCGGCCAGCACCCGGGCCGTGACCCGGCCGATGCCCGCGGGCCCGCCCGCCCCGGTGACCACCGCCGTACGGCGCTCGGGCAGCCGGCCGCTGGTCTCGTGGGTGGACGGGGTGGTGGCGGTCATGGGATCTCCTGGGTGGTCGGCGGGACAGGTGCGCGGCGGTCGGCCGTTGGGTGGGTCGGGCGTCCTCGGGTCAGGGGCTCAGTCGAGGACGGTGGCGAGGATGTCGCGGATGTAGGCACGGTTCTTGCCGATGGCGGTGATCGCGTCGCCGCCGTAGTGCTCGCACAGGAACGCCCCGCGGTAGCCGAGCTCGACGGCCCGGGTGATTGCGGCCCGGTAGTTGATCAGACCGGCGTCCATCGGGACCGGGAAGGTGGCGACCTGACCGGTGACCGGGTCCTCGTCGCGGCTGTAGTTCTTCACGTGCCAGTAGTTCGACAGCGGGAGCAGCTTCTCCAGCATCTCGGCCACCGGCTCCAGCGGGCGGTGCAGCCGGACGAAGTTGCCGATGTCGGGGTTCAGCCCGCACGCCTCGTGCCCGACCTCCTCCAGGAACCGGATCGCCCCGTCGGCGGTGCCGACGTAGGTGTCCTCATACATCTCCAGGGTGATCTGCTGACCGTTGCTGTGGGCGTGCTCGGCCAGCTCCCGCATGAAGCCGGCCGCCCGGGCCCGGGCGTCGGCGGACTCGTCGTCCTGCCAGCCGTCGGCCAGCCAGAACCAGAGCGCCTTCTCCTGCGCGGGGGTGAAGGCCTGGAAGAACCCGTAGCTGACCACCGGCACCCCGAGCTCGGCGGCCCGGTCGAGCAGCCGGTGGCTGTAGGCCAGGTACTCCGCGCCCCGGTCCGGGTCCATCACGCTGCGCCGGGAGGTGGAGATCGCCGGGATGG
>JAOPXW010000148.1 GCA_025964935.1 Friedmanniella sp.
CGGCGCGTCCAGCAGCACCCGCACGAGCGGGCCGCCCCGGAAAGGTGACGCCAGTGGGGGCGTTCGGCCCGATTCGGGCGGTGGAGCTGCACTGGCGTCACCTTTCCGGGGCCGGGGACGTTGAACAGAGGCTTAGGTCTCGACGGAGGTCCGCTCTATGATGGGGTTGTTGGTCTCCCGCGGGGGTTTGCACCACGTCGACAACCTGGAGCATGACCGTCTCGTCGGAAGGACTCTTCACATGGTGTGGTTCAGCCGGTATCGGCGAGGCGACCGGCACGACCTGGCCGTCGGTGACGTCATCAAGTTCCAGATGCTCTTCCAGTCCCGCGACGGCTTCCTCGTCAAGACCGCGGTGAGCGGCCGGGTCACCCGGCTCGACCCCGCACCGCAACCCGGCCACGTCGAGGGCCTGGTGGAGGACAGGTTCGGCATCACGTCCCGCTTCACCCTGACCGGGGGTGAGCGCCTGTACGTGGCCCGTCACCCCGGACCGGTGCCGGTGGCGCAGCCCGGCCCGAGCTCCCCCGCCGAGCCCTCGGTGATGACCTCGTCGACGGACCTCGACGGCCCCGCCTCGGTCACGCCGTAGACACCCGCGGAGCTCGCCGCCCATGATCAACAGTTTGCTGGCCTGACGAGGGGGAAAACCCGCCGCATGACCGGGCCGAGCCCCTTCCGATCCGGCAAATAATCTTCTAGCCTGAGCCATCTGCGCGGGTTCCTTCCCTCAACCGTGTCGGGCCGTCCAGGGGGGCTGGGCGGGGGTCTTCCAGGGGAGTTCCGGCATGGGCACATACGTACGGCGCACAGCACGTCTTGGCCTGGCGGCCCTCCTGCTCGTGGCGGCCGGTCTGCTGAACCCCGGCACGGCGGCCGCTGCCACCTGGGACCCGGGGCTGGCGCGCTACCCCTACCTGACCGACGTGACCACCACCTCCGTCCAGGTCACCTGGGCCGACACCTACAAGAGCACCGACGGGGCTGTCACGTGGGGCCCAGCCGGCGGCAGCTGCACGGCATCGAGCGCCGCGGCCGGGCGCCTCGGCACCGCGTTCACCGTGGCCGGCACCGCCGAGTACCAGCACTCGGTGACCCTCACCGGGCTCTCGCCCGGGACGGCGTACTGCTACCGGGTCACGGGGGGCAAGAGCAACAGCGTGGACCTGCTGGGCGCCGACCCCTCCCCCACGTTCCGCACCCTGCCCAGCACCGGGGCCTACTCCTTCCTGACCTTCGGGGACTGGGGTGACACGACGACCGGCCCCAACCCCGACCAGGCCGAGCTGCACAGCCTGATGGCCAGCAGTGGCGCCCTGTTCGCCGTCGGGACCGGTGACATCGCCTACCCGAGCGGCACCCAGACCCAGTACGGCGACCTGCTCAATACCGGCACCGGGGTCTCGGAGGTCTTCGGACCGGACTTCTGGCGTCGGCCCGGGCCCGTACTGCCGTTCTTCTCCACCCCCGGCAACCACGGCCGGACCACCACCTTCTTCCAGACCTGGCCCCAGCCGGCGGTCGCGGCCGACACCGGCGAGAGCTACGGCCTGGCCAGTTACCCGGCCTCGACCGCGCTCGGCTACTCCGCCAGCACCGGGCCGGCCGCCTGGTACGCCTTCGACGTCGCCGGCACCCGCTACTACGTGCTGACCGCCGACTGGTCCGACAACAACACCGGTACCGCTGACGGTGCTCTGTGCCAGGCGCAGTTCGCCAGCCACGCCTGCCCTGACTACCAGGCGGAGCAGGATGCGCACTGGAAGCCGGGCCGGCCCGAGTACGAGTGGCTGAAGGCCGACCTGGCCACGCACCCGGGGCTCAAGCTGGCGTTCTTCCACTACCCCCTGCGCAGCGACGACGCGACCGAGCCCGGTGACCCGTACCTGCAGGACGCCTCGATCAACCCCGACCGGGCGTCCAGCCTCGAGCGGCTGCTGGTGTCCCGCGGGGTCAAGCTGGCCTTCAACGGGCACGCCCACATCTACCAGCGCAACGTCGCCCCGCCCGGGGGCCTGGTCAGCTACGTCACCGGCGGGGGCGGCGCCGCCCTGGCCCCGATCGCGCGGGGGTCGGGCGCCAGCTGCTCCCCCACCAACGCGTACGGCCTCGGCTGGTCGTCCACCGGTGGCAGCTACTGCGGAGCCGCCGGCGCCAAGCCGGTCAGTGCCTCGAAGGTGTTCCACTTCCTCAAGGTCACCGTGGACGGAACCACGGTCACCGTCACCCCGACCAACGCTGACGGGGAGACCTTCGACTCGGTGACCTACGACTTCGGGGCCGACTCGACTGCCCCCACCGCCCCCGGCTCAGTGCAGACCGCCCTGGGGACAGCGGCCAACCCGGCCGCCAAGGTCACCTGGACCCCCGGCAGCGACGCCGGGAGCGGAGTGGCGGCGTACGACGTGTACCGCCAGGACCCGGGGGCCGGCTCCCGGGTGTACCTGGCCACTGTGGCCCCGGACAAGACCGGCTACACCGACACCACCGCCGTCTTCGGCACCGCCTACACCTACAGCGTCGACACCCGGGACCAGGCGGGCAACACCGCCACCAGGACCGACGCGGCCGTGGTGCCCGAGGGGACGACCACAGTGCTGACCGCCACCGAGGACACCACGATCGACGCCTCACTGCCGGACAAGAACCTCGGCGCCGGCACCAAGCTCCTGGTCGACGGCAGCCCGGTCAACCGAGCGCTGGTCAAGTTCACCGTGCCCGCCGGCTGCGGCACCGTGCAGAGCGCCCACCTGAGCCTGACCGTGGGCACCAGCATCGACGATAAGGCAGGCAAGGGCGGGGACGTGCACCCGGCCGGCAACGGCTGGTCGGGTTCCACCGCGACCTGGAACAACACCACCGGGGTCGTCGGCGACGCCGTCGTGGCGTCCTTCCCCGGCACGAGTCCGGGCGTCGAGCTGGGCCAGACCTACACCGTGGACGTCAGCTCGGCGGTGACCGGCGAAGGCCCGGTCAGCCTCGCCGTGGTCTCGACCAGCGCCGATGCCGCCCGCTACCTGTCGACCGAAGGCGCCACGACGGCGGACCAGACGCCGACGCTGACCGTCGTGTGCGACTCGACGCCGGCCAGTGGGGCCACCTCTACCTTCGCCCCCACGGCCGACAGCCGGGTCGAGCAGGCCAACCCGAC
>JAOPXW010000162.1 GCA_025964935.1 Friedmanniella sp.
CCTGCCGGCCGACGTGGAGGCGCTGTCGCCGACCGAGCTCATCTCGGCCTGCCAGCGCGACCCGGAGGACCTGCAGTGGAACGGCGGCATCGGCACCTACGTCAAGGCCGCCTCCGAGACCTCCTCCGAGGTCGGGGACAAGGCCAACGACCAGCTGCGGGTCAACGGGGGCGAGCTCCGGGCCAGCTGCGTCGGCGAGGGCGGCAACCTGGGTCTGACCCAGCTCGGCCGGATCGAGTACGCCCAGCAGGGCGGCCGGATCAACACCGACTTCATCGACAACTCGGCCGGGGTCGACACCTCCGACCACGAGGTCAACATCAAGATCCTGCTGGCCGGGGAGGTCCGGTCGGGTCGGCTGAGCCTCACCGACCGGGACGAGCTGCTGACCATGACCACCGACGAGGTGGGGCTGATGGTGCTGGAGAACAACGCCGACCAGAACCTGGCCCTGGCCAACAGCGTCTGGCAGGCCGGCTCGATGGCCGGGGTGCACGAGGACTGGATGGAGCGGCTGGAGGAGGAGCAGATCCTCGACCGCGGGATCGAGTACCTGCCCACCGCCGAGCAGATGGCCGAGCGGCGGACCCACGGGCAGGGCCTCAGCTCACCCGAGCTCTGCGTGCTCCTCGCCTACACCAAGATCGCCCTGGAGCGGGAGGTGCTGGCCACCGACCTGCCCGACGACCCGGCCCTGGCCCCCACTCTGGTCAGCTACTTCCCGACCGCGCTGCAGCAGCGGTTCACCGACGCCATGCAGAAGCACCAGCTGCGCCGCGAGATCATCACCACCCAGGCCGTGAACGCGTTCGTGAACACCTCGGGCATGACCTGCTTCCACCGGCTCTCCGGGGAGACCGGGGCGCCGGCGGCGGAGGTCATCCGGGCCCAGGTGGCCTCCCGAAGGATCTTCGACGCGGCCCGGCTCGAGGAGTCGATCCGCGACCTCGACCACGTCATGGACGCAGAGGTGCAGACCCGGCTGCGGCTGGAGGTGCGGACTTTGGTCGAGCGGGCCACCCGCTGGACCGTCCTGAACCGCCGCCGTCCCATCGACATCACGACCGCGGTCGACCAGCTCGCCGAGGGCGTGCAGCAGGTCATCGCCGTCCTCCCGGACCTGCTCGGGTCCCGGGAACACCGCCAGTACGCCGCACGGCTGGCCGGCTACCGCGAGGCCGGGGCGGACGAGGCCACGGCCCGGGCGGTCGCCGTGCTGCCCCCGGCCTACTCGGCGCTCTCGGTGGTGCAGACGGCCCGCCGCGAGGAGGTCGACGTGATCCGGGTGGCGCGGGTGCACTTCGCCCTGTCGGACCGGCTGGGGCTGGACCGGCTGCTGGGCCGGGTCGTCGAGCTGCCGCGGGACGACCGGTGGCAGACCATGGCCCGGGCGGCCCTGCGGGACGACCTGCACAATGTGCACGCCCAGCTCACGGCGGTGGTGCTATCGGCCGGTCACGGCTCCGAGCCCGCCGCCGACCTGGTCGAGCAGTGGGTCCAGGTCACCCCGGAGCTCACCACCACCGTGACCCGGCTGGCCTCGATCTGCGACGGTCGTCCCGACCTGGCCCGGATGTCGGTGGGGCTGCGGATGGTGCGGGGGCTGCTGCCGGCCGCCGGCTGATCCGGGGCTGCTGCCGACCGCGGGCTGATCCGGGGCCGGGGGACCGCGCACGCGATGGGAACCCGCGCCCGCGCACGCCGCCGGCGTGGTAGGTCTGGTGCATGCGCATCGATCTCCACACCCACTCGGCGGTCTCCGACGGGACCGACACGCCCTCGGCGCTGGTCATCCAGGCGCAGCGGGCCGGACTGGACGTGGTGGCCCTGAGCGACCACGACACCTTCAACGGCCTCGACGAGGCCGTGGCCGAGGGCGAGCGCAGCGGGGTCCGGGTCGTCCGCGGCATGGAGCTCTCCTGCTCCCGGCACGGTCAGAGCGTGCACCTGCTCGCGTACGGTGCCGACCCCCAGAGCCCGGGGCTCGCGGCCGAGATGGAGCGGGTGCGGGGCGGTCGGCTGGGTCGGCTGGCCGGGGTGCTGCAGCGGCTGGCCGAGCTGGGCGTGCCCATCACCGAGGAGGAGGTGATGGCGCAGGTCGGGAGCAGCCCGTCGGTGGGGCGGCCGCACATCGCCGACGCCCTGATCCGGGCCGGGTACGTCCGCGACCGCCAGGAGGCTTTCGACAGGTTCCTCCGCGACGGGGGACCGGCCCACGTCAGCCGGTACGCCATCGAGGTGGGCCGCGGCATCGACCTGGTCCACGAGGCGGGCGGGGTGGCGGTCCTCGCCCACCCGTGGGGGCGGGGGCGGGAGCAGCTACTGCCGCCCGACGTCCTCGTCGGCCTGGCGCGCGACCACCGGCTCGACGGCCTGGAGGTCGACCACCAGGACCACGACGCCGCCACCCGGCAGCGGCTGCGGAAGCTCGCCTCGGACCTGGGGGTGCTCGCCACCGGCTCGAGCGACTACCACGGCACCGGTAAGACCGACCACGACCTGGGCTGCAACACCACGGCGCCGGAGGTGCTGGCCGAGATCGACCACCGGCTGGCCGTGGCGGGCCGCACCCGGTCCTGACGGGACCCGGGGCGGCCGCGCGGGGGCGGGACCGGCTCAGGCCTCGAGCTCGGCGATGTCGGCGTTGCTGAGCTCGATCTCGGCCACCGCCATGTTCTCCTCCAGGTGCGCCAGCGAGGACGTGCCGGGGATGAGCAGGATGTTGTCGAAGTCGGCGAGCAGCCAGGCCAGCCCGACCTGGGCCGGGGTGCGGCCCAGTCGATCCGCCACGGCCTGCACGGCGGGACGGTCGACGACCTTGGGCATGCCGGGGAAGGCCGAGCCCAGCGGGAAGAACGGCACGTAGGCGACGCCCTGGGCCGCGCACAGGGCCAGCACGTCGGCATCGGACTGGTCGGCCAGGCTGTACGCGTTCTGCACGCACACGATGTCGGCCAGCTCGATGGCGGTCCGGACCTGGTCGAGGGTGGCGTTGGAGATGCCCACCCCGGCGATCAGCCCCTCCTCCCGCATCGCCACCATCTCGGCGAGCTGGTCCTCCAGCGCGGGACGGACGTAGCCCGGGATGTCGTCGGTGATCCGCAGGTTGACCGCGGCGAGCTGCTCGACCCCCAGCGACTGGAGGTTGTCCTGGACCGCCGCCCGCAGCTCGGCCGGCTTCTGCGCCGGCAGCCAGCTGCCCTTCTTGTTGCGCAGGGCACCGACCTTGGAGACCAGCGCAAGGTCGTCGCCGTACGGGTGCAGGGCGGCCCGGATGAGCTCGTTGCTGACGTCGGGGCCGTAGTACTGCGCCGTGTCGATGTGGTCGGCCCCGAGCTCGACCGCCCGGCGGAGCACGGCGAGTGCGGTGTCGCGGTCCTGGGGCGGGCCCATCACCCCCGGGCCGGGGAGCTGCATCGCGCCGAAGCCGACGCGGTGGACCTGGAAGGGGCCGAGGGGGAAGGTGGTCGCGGTCTCGGCGGTGTTGGTCGTCGTCATGACGCCGACGCTACCCGCCGGCCCTGACAGAACCCCCGCCTCGGGCGGTGGGGCAGAATGGGGCCGATGACCGAGCCGGAGACCGACAGCCCCGCCCGCCGTCGGGCCCGCCCCCGGGCCCGGGTCATCGCGGTGGCCAACCAGAAGGGCGGGGTGGCCAAGACCACCACCGTGGCGTCGCTGGCGGCGGCCTGGGCCGACCGCGGACTCCGGGTCTGCGTGGTCGACCTCGACCCGCAGGCCTGCCTGACCTTCTCGTTGGGTCACGACCCGGAGACCGTGGAGGTCTCGGTGCACCAGGTCCTGCTCGGCACGGCCAGGGCGCGGGACGCCATCCTGGACACGGCGGACGGCATCGAGCTGCTGCCCGCCACCATCGAGCTGGCCACCGCTGAGCAGCTGCTGCTGACCCGGACCGGTCGCGAGCAGCTGCTGAAGGTGGCCCTGAAGCCCGTGCTCGGCGCCTACGACGTGATCCTGCTCGACTGCCCGCCCTCGCTGGGCGTCCTGACCACCGTCGCGCTCACCGCCGCGGACGGCGTGCTGATCCCGCTGCAGTGCGAGACCCTCAGCCACCGCGGGGTCGGCCAGCTCCTGGACACGGTGCACGACGTCAAGCGCGCCACCAACCGGCGGCTGCAGGTCCTCGGTGTCCTGCCCACCCTCTTCGACGCCCGGACCAGCCACGCGCGGACGGTGCTGGAGCGGATCGGGGCGGACTACGGCGTCCCGGTGCTGTCGCCGCCGATCCCCAAGTCCGTGCGCTTCGCCGAGGCTCCCGCGCTGGGCCGCAGCATCCTGGCCACCGCCCGCACCTCGCGGGGTGCCGACGCCTACCGCGAGGTAGCCGAGAGCCTGTTGCCGTCGTCCCCGGTGCCCGCCTGAGCGCCGCCGCCCTGGTCAGCCGGGGGTCGGCGGGTGGACCGGGAGGGCTGACCGTTGGCGCGGCAGCACCTATATTGTCTGCAGACGGCTCCCGCGGGGGTGAGGCCGCGGATCGACGGGGGAACGACGTGACCAGAGCTGTGACCACACGCTGGACGGTGTCGGCGGCCCTGTTGGCCGGAGCGCTCGGCACCGCCGGGTTCACGGTGGCCCCCTCCTACGCGGCGGACAGCGCCAAGGTCTACATCGTGCAGGGCCTGCCGGGGGACAACCTGGACGTGGCCGTGGACGGCAAGACCGTGGCCACCGACGTGAAGACCGCCGCCGTGGTGGGGCCGTTCTCGGTCCGCCCCGGGACCCGGAAGGTGACCTTCACCGACAACGGCAAGGTCGTGCTGGAGCGCACCTTCGGGGTCAAGGCCCGGTCCAGCTGGGACGTGGTGGTGCACCTGCCCGAGTCCTCCGACAAGGCCACCCTGACGGTGTTCCGCAACGACCTGTCCTCGGTGCCGAAGGGCAAGGCCTCGCTCACGGTCGCCCACACGGCGTCGGTGCCGGCGGCGGACGTGCGGGTCAACAACAAGGTTCTGTTCTCCAACATCGCGAACGGACAGGCGCTGAACCTGATCGTGCCGGTGGCCACGTACAAGGTGGCGATCGTGCGCACGGGCAAGACCAGCCCGGTGCTGCTGGGTCCGGTCAGCCTGACCGTGCAGGGCGGCGCGCTGAACCGGGTGTACGCGCTGGGTGACCCGTCCAAGAAGACCATGAACGTCGCGGTGCATGTGATCGCGACCGGAACCTCCGGCTCCGCGACCCCGCACCGGGTCAACACCGGCACGGGCGGCCAGGCGGCCGGCTCAGCCCCGTCGCTGGTCGTCACCCTCATTCCCTGAGTGGCCACCTCCAGCCCGTCCGGCTCGACCTCCGGCGCGGGCGGCTGCCCGACCGGGCCGAGGCGTCCGCGTACGGCTCGCCGCCTGACTGCGGCCCTGCTCGTCCTCGGCGGCCTGGCGGTCGGCGGCTGCGCAGGACCGGGGACAGCACCCGGGGCCCAGCCTCCCGCGGCGGGGTCGGCCCGGCCGGACACCTCCGGCGCCGACCCGACCCAGAGCGTCCCCGCCGCCCGGGAGGGCCGACCGGGCCCCACGGCCCGGATCCGGTTCGTCCCCACCCGGGTGGTGCTGCCCGGGGGCTCCGAGGCTCCGGTCGCACCGGCCGAGACCGTCGACGGTGAGCTGAAGGTGCCGGAGGACGTGGCCCACGTGGGCTGGTGGGACGGCAGCGCCGCCGCCGGTGACCCCTTCGGCCACACCGTCATCGCCGGTCACGTGGACTCCGCGACCGAGGGCCTGGGCTACTTCGCCCGACTGCTGCGGATCAAGCCGGGCGAGGTCGTCACGGTCACCGGCGCCGGGCACCGGCTGAGCTACCGCGTCATCTCGGTCAGGACGATCACCAAGCAGACCCTGGCGACGTCGGGGTCCATCTTCGACCAGACCGGGGATCCTCGGCTGGTCCTGATCACCTGCGGCGGAACCTACCGACGCGGCACCGGCTACGACAGCAATGTGGTGGTCATGGCCGAGCCGCTCGGCCCGGCGCACTGACGCCCGCGCCCGGAGGTCCCGGCGCGGGCGTCATCCCGGTGGTCCGGGGTCGTGCTGCGGGTCAGTCGCTGCTGGCGTCACTGCTGCTGGGCGCGGCGGCGTCGGCGCTCGCGGAGGCGCCCGATCCGCCGCGACGGCGACGACGGCGCTTGCGCGGTGCGGAGGCGTCACCGGACGCGGTGCCGGGGGCGCCGGCCTCGTCCACGGGGGCGCGGTCGACCGGGGCGTGGTCGGCTACGGCCGCCTCGCCGTCGT
>JAOPXW010000171.1 GCA_025964935.1 Friedmanniella sp.
TGTGCTCGAACGCGGCCTCGATGATGTGGTCCTTGGAGTAGTAGCCCGCGAAGAACGGGAAGCCGATGATGGCCAGGTAGCCCGCGGCGAAGGTGACGAAGGTGACGGGCATGAAGCGCGCCAGCGCCCCGTAGTGCCGCATGTCCACGTCGTCGTCCATGCCATGCATGACCGAGCCGGCCCCGAGGAACATGTTGGCCTTGAAGAACCCGTGGGTCAGCAGGTGGAAGATCGCGAAGGCGTAGCCCGCCGGACCGATCCCGGCCGCGAGCATCATGTAGCCGATCTGGGACATGGTGGACCCGGCCAGAACCTTCTTGATGTCGTCCTTGGCGCAGCCGATCCAGGCCCCGAAGAGCAGGGTGACGGTCCCGACGATGACCACGACGGTGCTGGCGTCGGCCGACTCCGCGAACACGGCGTGGCTGCGCACGACCAGGTAGACCCCGGCCGTCACCATGGTGGCCGCGTGGATCAGGGCCGAGACCGGCGTCGGGCCCTCCATGGCGTCGAGCAGCCATGACTGCAGGGGCACCTGCGCGGACTTGCCGCAGGCCCCGAGCAGCAGCAGCAGACCCATCACGGTGGCGGTGGTCGCCCCCAGCTGCGGGCTGCCGGCGTTGACGTCGACGAAGGCCGAGGACCCGAAGGTGGCCAGCATCAGCATCACGGCCAGCGACATCCCCATGTCCCCGACCCGGTTGACCACGAAGGCCTTCTTGGCCGCGGTGGCCGCGCTGGGCTTGTGGGACCAGAAGCCGATCAGCAGGTACGAGGCCAGCCCGACACCCTCCCAGCCCACGAACAGGACGAGGTAGTTGTCGGCCAGGACGAGCAGCAGCATGGCGGCGACGAAGAGGATGAGGAAGCCGAAGAAGCGCCGACGCCGTACGTCGTGGGCCATGTAGCCCAGGGAGTAGACGTGGATCAGGCCCCCGACCCCGGTGATCAGCAGCACGAAGAGGATGGAGAGCTGGTCGACCAGCAGGCCGGCGCCGATGTGCCAGCGACCTGAGGAGATCCAGTCGTAGAGCGGGACCGAGACCGACCTGGACGCCTCGTCCCGGCCGAGCAGGCTGACGAACAGCGCGAGCCCGAGGGCGAAGGAGACGAAGGGCGCCACCGTGCCGAGCAGGTGGCCCCAGCTGTCGCCGGCCTTGCCGCTGAGCAGCAGCACGGCCGCACTCAGCGCCGGTACCGCGATCAGCAGCCAGGCGTACGAGAACAGCCCCGTCCCGGCGACGGGGGTGACGACTTCCAACACAGACATCGGGGCCCTCAGAACTTCAGCAGGTTCGCGTCGTCGACCGAGGCCGATCGACGGGTACGGAAGATGGTCACGATGATGGCGAGCCCGACCACGACCTCGGCCGCCGCCACCACCATGACGAAGAAGGCGGCGATCTGCCCGTCCAACGCGCCGTGCATGCGGGAGAAGGTGACCAGGGCCAGGTTCGAGGCGTTCAGCATCAGCTCGACGCACATGAACGCGACGATGGCGTTGCGCCGGATCATGAACCCGACGGTGCCGATGGTGAACAGGATCGCCGACAGGACGATGTAGTGCGTGGGGTTCATTCCTCGTCCTCGGTCCGGGGCTTGATCGCCTGGACGGTCGCGTCGATCGGCTTGACCAGGTCCGGGGTGTCCATGATCGTGCCGCGGGCCCGCAGTGTGGCCGACACCGAGCGCTCGGAGACGGTGCCGTCGGGCAGCAGGGCCGGGGTGTCGACCGCGTTGTGCCGGGCGAAGACCCCGGGGGTCGGGAGCGGGCCGGGGTGCTCGCCGTGCTCGGCGTAGCGGCGCATCCGCTCCGCGGCCAGGTCGGCCTGGGTGCGCTTCTTGCCCAGCCGCTCGCGGTGCGCGAGCACCATGGCCCCGACCGCCGCGGTGATGAGCAGGGCCGAGGTGGCCTCGAAGGCCACGACGTAGCGGGTGAAGACCAGCGCCGCGATGCCGCGGACATTGCCGTCGTACTCCGAGTTGGCCGAGACGAGCCCGATCTCGGGGCCGGTGACCGCGTTGCCGACCGCGAAGACCAGCAGGGCGCCGAAGGCGACCCCGGCCAGCACGGCGAGCGGGCGCTGACCCTTGATCGTCTCGACCAGCGAGTCGGAGGAGTCGACCCCGACCAGCATCAGGACGAACAGGAACAGCATCAAGATTGCGCCCGTGTAGACGATGATCTGGACGGCGAACAGGAACGGGGCGTCCTGGGCCGCGTACTGCACGGCCAAGGAGATCATCACCACGGCCAGCGAGAGGGCCGAGTGCACCGGCTTGCGGGCCAGGATCATGCCCAGGGCTCCGAGCACCATCACCGGGGCCAGCAGCCAGAAGGCCACCGAGGCGCCGGTGACCATGGGGGTGAGCAGCAGAGTCGTCATCGGTCTCACGCCTCCTTGCGCTTGCGGTTCAGGTAGCCCTGGTTCATGGGCTGCGGGACGGTGCCGCCCAGGTCACCGGCCCGGTCGTCGGGCCGCCCGGTGTTGGGCAGCCCCAGGAAGTAGGCCTGCTCGTCGTCACCGAGGCGACGCTCGTGCGGCGGCGCCTCCATGCCGGGCAGCAGCGGGCCGAGCAGCCGGGACTTCTCGTAGATCAGACTGGCCCGGGAGTCGTCGGCGAGCTCGAACTCGTTGGTCATGGTCAAGGCCCGGGTCGGGCACGCCTCGACGCACAGCCCGCACAGGATGCAGCGCTGGTAGTTGATCTGGTAGACGCGGCCGTAGCGCTCACCCGGGGAGAACCGCTCGTCCTCGGTGTTCTGCGCACCCTCCACGTAGATCGCGTCGGCGGGACAGGCCCACGCGCACAGCTCGCAGCCCACGCACTTCTCCAGGCCGTCGGGCCAGCGGTTGAGCTGGTGGCGACCATGGAACCGCGGCGCGGTCACCTTCGGCTTGGCCGGGTACTGCTCGGTGAACGTCTTGCGGAACATCGTCTTGAAGGTGACGCCGAAACCGGCGATCGGGTCGAGGACCCCCATCTACGAACCTGCTTCCTCGGTGGTGGAACGGGTGGGCGGCGTCTCGTGCTGACCGTCGGGGCGGAGCACGCCGGCGAACTCCGGCAGCACCTGACCCTTCATGGGCGGTACGGGGAAGCCACCCGCGAAGGCGTCGAACTCCTCGGTCGGCTCGGGGGCGTCGCTGAGCTTGTCCTCGCCCTTGCCGCCCAGGAACGACAGGGCCAGCAGCACGACCACGATCACGGCCGCGGCGCCCCAGAAGCCCGGACCGGCGAACCAGCCCTGCTGGCGGCCCTGCTTGAGCACCGCCACGAAGACGATCCAGGCCAAGGAGATCGGGATCAGCCACTTCCAGCCGAAGTGCATGAACTGGTCGTAGCGCATCCGGGGCAGGGTGCCGCGCAGCCAGACGAAGCCGAACAGCAGGACCACGACCTTGAGCAGGAACCAGAGCAGGCCCCACCAGCCGCTGTCGAGCCCGGGAATCAGGTTGAACGGCAGCGGAGCGTGGAAGCCGCCCAGGAACAGGGTCGTGGCCAGGGCCGACACCGTGATCATGTTCATGTACTCGGCCATGAAGAACATCGCGAAGCGCATCGAGGAGTACTCGGTGTGGAAGCCGCCGACGAGCTCACCCTCGGCCTCGGGCAGGTCGAACGGGGCGCGGTTGGTCTCCCCGACCATCGAGACGAGGTAGATCAGGAAAGAGGGGAAGAGCTGGACGGCGTACCAGACCGGCAGGTTGACCCCGGCGATCGAGATGGTCGCCTCGGCCTGCTTGGCCACGATCTCCGACGTCGACAGCGAGCCGGCGTAGAGGAAGACCGCCACCAGGGCCAGCCCCATCGCCACCTCGTAGCTGATCACCTGGGCGCTGGAGCGCAGGGCCCCGAGCAACGCGTACGTCGAGCCCGAGGACCAGCCGGCCAGAACGATGCCGTAGACCCCGACCGAGGCGATGGCCACGATGAACAGCACCGAGACCGGCAGGTCGGTGACCTGCAGGGGGGTCGTGATGTCGGTGAACGGGATCCGCACCTCACCGGCCACCGGGATCACCGCGAAGGCGGTGATGGCCGGGATGGAGGTGACGAAGGGCGCCAGCATGAAGACGAGCTTGTCGGCCGCGGTCGGGGTGAAGTCCTCCTTGAACATCAGCTTCATCCCGTCGGCCAATGACTGCAGCAGCCCGAAGGGCCCGTTCATGGTCGGCCCCTTGCGGTGCTGCATCAGCCCGACCACCCGACGCTCGAACCAGATGGTGAACAGCGTCAGGACCAGCAGCAGGACCAGGGCCAGCACGGCCTTGACGGCCACCACCCACCAGCGGTCGTTGAAGAACGGGGTGAGGTCCATCGGAGTGAGCAGGCTCATCAGTGCGCTTCCTCGCTCGGGTCGAGGACGCCGTCCTCGGGTGCGGAGTACTCGGCCGCCGGGTCGGAGGCGACCCGGGCTGCGTCGAGGTCGGTGGCCGCGGGAGCGATCGTCACCAGCTCACCGGCGCCGGTGGCCAGGTGCGCGGCCACCGACAGACCGGGGGCCTTGGCCGGGACCCAGACCACCCCGAGAGCCATCGACGGATCGAGCACCACGGGCAGCGTCAGCCGGCCCCGGTCGTTGGCGACCGTGACCCGGCCACCCACCCCGGCGGCGTCGGCGGTACGCGGGTGCAGCCGGGCGACGGCGGGGCGGATGGTGGCGGCGAGGTTGGGCTCGCCGTCCAGCGCCCGGCTCTCGTCCAGGGCCAACCGCCAGGTCGCGAGCACGACCGAGTTGTCCTCGGGTCGGCTCGGCTGACCGGCGCTGAAGGTGGGGGCCTCGGCCCGCGCCCCGTCCCACGGACCCAGCTCGGCGAGCTCGGCCCGGGCCTGGGTGACACTGCGGAAGCCGAGGTCGTGGCCCAGTCCGTCGGCGAGCGCGGCCAGGACCCGCAGGTCCGACATCTGGTTGGGCACGGTGAGCACGGTCGGGAAGGTTCGCTCGCGGCCCTCCCAGTTGACGAAGGTGCCGGAGCGCTCCTGGATCGCCGAGACGGGCAGCACCACGTCGGCGCGCTCGGTGACCAGGGAGGCCCGGGTCTCCAGGCTGACCACGAACCCGACCCGCTCCAGACCCTCCAGGGCCGCCTGCGGGTCGGTGAAGTCGGACGGGTCGACCCCGGCCACCACGAGGGCGGCCAGCTCGTCGTCGGCGGCCGAGATCAGCATCTCGTCGGCGTCACGGCCCTCCAGCGCGGGCAGCGAGCCCACACCCCAGGTGGACTGGGTGTCGACGCGGGCGGCCGCGTCGGCCACCGGGCGACCGCCGGGCAGCAGGTTGGGCAGGCAG
>JAOPXW010000189.1 GCA_025964935.1 Friedmanniella sp.
ACGGACGAACCACGTGATGACGCCGAGCGGAACCTCGACGCTGGCGGTCGCCGACATCGCCGCCGTGCAGATCCGGCCGGCCAACTCCGACCAGGTTCTCCTCACCGCGCCGCTGCCCTGACCGCCCGCCGGGTCCCGACCGGGGGTGGTGAACCACCGGCCCGTCCGCTGCGTATCAACAGGTGCCGGCCGCCCCGATGCGCGGACGACGAGGTGTCCCAGAACCCCTGGTCAGGAGCAGAATCATGGTCGAATCGCTGCAGTTCTCCGCGCACGACTCGTTGTCCCGCCGCGCGGTGCTGGCCGGGGCCCTCGCGGTCTCGGCCGGCGCGGCGCTGGGCGCCTGCAAGGCGTCCTCCGGGTACGGATCGGCGGCCGGCGGCGGCCCGTCCGCCGGGTCCTCCGGCGCGGCCGCCCCGCCCACCGGCCAGGGTGGGCCGATCGTCGCCCTGACGGCGGTTCCGGTCGGCGGCTCGGTGTCGGCGCAGCTCAACGGCCAACCCATCATCGTGAGTCAGCCGACGGCCGGCAAGGCCGTCGCGTTCACCGCGATCTGCACCCACATGGGCTGCACCGTGCAACCCGCCGGGGCCACCCTGCACTGTCCGTGCCACGGGTCGGTCTACAACGCGCTCACCGGTGCCAACATCTCCGGACCGGCGCCCCGACCCCTGGCCGAGATCCCGGTCAAGGTCTCGAAGGGCAGCATCGTCGCCGCGTGAAACGATCGCCGGCGCTAGGCCGTCAGAGCCTCGATCGCCGGCGCACTCCACACCCCGGCCGCTCCCGGGAACTTGGCCAGGTAGCGGGCGATCCGCCCGGTCGCCCACCCGTGGGACTCCCCAAGACCGAGCACCATCGTGCGCAGGTAGTCCGGCGCCGGGGGGTTGAGGGCACCGTCACGGCCGTCGGCCGAGGTGAAGGTCAGCATCGGCAGCTCGTCCCGCACGCCCAGGTGAGCGAGCGTCTGATAGCGACCCGGTCCGAAGCTGTGCCGACCGTGCGGCCGCACCGGCTCGAGATCCACCTCCAGCCCGGGGTCCAGGCGCATCTCCTGAGCCAGCACGTCGACGAACTGCTCGGCCGTGATCAGGTAGGCACGCGCGGCGACCTCGCCGTCGGCGTCGGCGTCGTAGACGGCCATCCCCCCACCCCACACCGAGGAGACCCCCACGAACCGGATCCCCCCGGGGATCAGGAGTGCGGCGTCGCGGGCGGGGCCCGCGGGGTCGCGTGAGCCCGGATGGTGCCGGGTGCCGCCCTCGGGCCGACCGCCGTGCAGATAGACGCGGAAACGAGCCAGGTTCAGGTTGGTTCCGTACGCCACGTACCAGAGGTGCTGCACCACGGGCCTCCTACTCGGGCAGCGCCCGTTCCTGCTGGGCGGCCCGCGCTTCGTCGAGGAGGGTCCGCTCGGCCCGGTCGTAGATCGCCAGGGCCTCCTCAGCGGTGACGCCCACCGCCGTCATGCCGACCCGTCCGCACTCGCTCAAGCTGCTGATCATGTGGAAGACCACCCCGGTCTGGCTGGACTGGTCGAAGTGCAGCTTGTGGCGGGCGACGGCGTCGAAGAGATCGTCCACCGAGAGCGACCGGAGACTGTCGGACTCCAGATGATCGGTGGCGACCAGGTGTCGCTCCTCGCCCTGTCGGGTAAGGAACCGGCCGCTGTCGGTGTCGTAGCTGCCGTCGGTGAGGAACTGCAGGGTGAGGAACGGATGGGTGGTGCCCCCCTTGCGCAGGTTGATCTCGATCGCGTACGCCGACCAGCCGCCCGAGCTGTTCCGGACCACGACGAAGTCGATCGCGAACCGGCCGAGTGCCCCGGCCCGGGCCAGCCGCTCCCCGATCCGCTGCGCCGGTCCGCTGATCAGCCGGGAATAGGCGGGGTCGGCCGGGAAGAGGCAGCCCAGGTAGCTCTGGCCGCTGGCGCCCCCGAGGAGCTGGTCGTGGGTCGAGAGGAGCTCCACACTCCCGTCCGGCCGGGCACGTAGCTGGACGCTGGGGCTCAGCAGCTCCTCGCCCATGATGCGCTCCTCGACGATGCCGCCGTCCTGCTCGAACTTGGCCACGTAGAGGTCCAGCGGGGTGTTGGGGGACTCGAGCTGCATGGCGTGGACCCGGTCCCTGACCGCCGCCGGCCGGTCCGCTTCCGGGAGCTCCACCACCCCGGTCAGGTCGACGACGGCGTTCCCGGCTCCGGATACCCCCTCGTTGGTCTTGACGATCACCTGGCTCATCCCGGGGCGGGCCGTCAGCATCTCCAGGACCGCCTCGGCGACCTCCTCCAGGCTGTGGAGGTCCTCGGCGCCGAGGGGGTGGGCGACGTCGCACTCGGCGAAGAGGCGACGACATCCGGTCTTGCTGCCGAGGTCGCTCAGCCGGGGGTCTGCGCCGTACATGGGTATGCCGAGGGACAGGGCGACGTCGCGCTCCAGCGACGTGGTGTTGTACGGGATGAGGTGACACCGGGCGCGGTTCGGGATGGCCGCCGCGATCCTGGCGAGCAGCTGCGGACGTTCGAGGAGCTTCTCGCTGAGAGGGCGCCCCGAGGAGTCGTCGGTCGAGATCTGGGTGAGCCGAGCCAGGGCATGACTCGGGATCACGCCCGGCAGCAGGGCCAGGTAGTACTCCACGATGCGGGGATTGATCGGCATCGAGGTGACGTAGACCATCCGCAGCCTGGGCTGCCGCAGGAGGAGCAGCAGGAACAGCAGCCGCTCCTCGTACGCCTGGGTCACCGCCGGGCGGGCCGCGACCGCACGGGAGACCGACACCGACGGCACGATCACCACGCACTCGTCGGCCAGGTCCAGCCTCATGGCGTCCCACACCGACTGCATCCGACCCTGCAACGACTCGAAACGCGTCTGTCGGGCGACGTCATCGAGGTCCCCCAGCCTCGGTCCTGCTCCCCGTTCGGTGGTCCCCACACTCCCGCTCATGTCCCCTCCACCTCTCCCGGCCCGCTGACGCCGGTCACGTTGAACACCCCGGTCGGACGACTGAAGCCGACGAGACTCAGCTCGCCGATGGACTCACCCCCGACGGCCGGCTCGGCGGCGTGGAAGACCCGCCGCGAGGCCAGCACCTGCCAGGGCCCGGCCGCGCCGCACAGACGCGCGGCCAGGTTGGTCACAC
>JAOPXW010000190.1 GCA_025964935.1 Friedmanniella sp.
CAAGATCCCCCGCGCCGCCTGGGTCCTCGGCGCGATGGCCCTGGCCTTCGGGCTGTCCGAGGGCACCGCGGTGGACTGGTCCTCGCTGCACGTCACCGACGTGGCCCGGGTCGACCCCACCACCGGCGCCCTCGGGCTGGTCGCCGTCACCGCCTTCATGGTGGTCATCCGCCTCGTCGGGGACCGGCTGGTCGCCCGCTTCGGCCGGCGCGCCGTCGTCCGCTTCGGTGGGACCTGCGCGGCGCTCGGGTATCTCGCCGTCACCCTGGTGGACGGCCTGCCGCTGCTGGTCGTCGGCTGGTGCCTGGTCGGGTTCGGGGTCGGCATGATCGCCCCCCAGGTGTACGCCGTGGCCGGCCACATCGGCGGCGGTCGGGTGCTCGCGGTGGTCGTGACCTTCGGCTACGCCGCGTTCCTGATGGGGCCGGCCGTGATGGGCTTCCTGATCCGGCACCTGGGCATCCACCACACGATGGTCGTCCCGGCGGTCCTGTGCGCCGGCATCGTCGCGCTGGCCGCCACCATGCCCAAGAGCGACGACGACCTCGCCGGTCACTGACCACCGCGTACGGCGCGGGCGGGAGTCTCGACGTCAAGACTCTCGGCCCCTAGGGTGTGGCCTGTGACCGAACAGGACGAGGTCGACCACCTCGTCGAGGCCTGGAGCCGGCAGCGGCCCGACCTGGACGTCAGCCCGATGCAGGTGCTGTCCCGGGTGACCCGGCTGGCCCGGCACCTCGACCGGCAGCGGGCGGAGTCGTTCGGTCGGCACGGTCTGGAGTCCTGGGAGTTCGACGTGCTCGCCGCCCTGCGGCGGGCGGGCGAGCCCTTCCGACTGTCCCCCGGTCGGCTGCTCAAGGAGACCATGGTCACCTCGGGCACGATGACCAACCGGGTGGACCGGCTGACCGAGCGCGCGCTGGTCGCCCGGGAGCACGACCCCGACGACCGGCGCGGGGTCCGGGTCCGGCTGACCGAGTCCGGGCTGGCCCGGGTGGACGCGGCCCTCGCTGATCTGCTGGGAGCCGAGCGGGCCCTGCTCCGCGGGCTCAGCCGGGCCGACCAGCAGACCCTGGCCGCCACCCTGCGCGGGCTGCTGCTGCCCTACAGCCAGACCTGACGCCCCGCCGCGGTCGGCGGCGCGGGTCAGCCGACCAGGCGGGCGCCGACGACGGGGCCGGTGGCCCGGCGTACGGCGCGACACAGACCATCGGTGCTGAGCGCCACACTCAGCTCGACCGCGTCCGCCTCGTCGGCCGCCAGGAAGGCACAGGTCGGACCCGAGCCCGAGACCATCGCGCCCAGGGCGCCGGCCTCGAGCCCCGCCTCGAGCAGCAGCCCCAGCCGGGGCTGCAGGTCCAGCGCGGCCGGCTGCAGGTCGTTGCTCAACGCGGGCCCGAGCTGCCGGGGGTCACCGCTGCGGAGCGCGTTCATCAGGTCGGCGGGGATCTCGGGGACGGTCGCGTCCGGGCTGAGCTCGTCGAACCGGCGGTAGACCGCCGGGGTGGACAGGCCCAGGTGACCGAAGGCCAGCACCCAGTGGTAGGTCCCGCGGGCCAGGGCGGGCACGACCTCCTCGCCGCGGCCACTGCCGACGGCCGTGCCCCCGAGCAGGGCGAAGGGCACGTCGCTGCCGAGCTCGGCCGCCAGCGACCGGAGGGCGTCGGGACCCACGTCGAGGTCCCAGAGGGCCGCGCAGGCCAGCAGGGCGGCGGCGGCGTTGGACGAGCCGCCGGCCAGACCGCCCGCCACGGGGATGGCCTTGCTGATGGACAGCCGGACCCCCAGCGAGTCGTGGTCGCCGTGCGTCCGGGCGAGCAGCCGAGCCGCCCGCAGGGCCAGATTGGAGTCGTCGAGGGGGACCTGGGCCACGCCCTCGCCGCTGACGCTGACCTCGAACTCCTCGGGGTTCGCCCAGCTGGCGTGCACCTCGTCGTAGAGCGAGACCGCCTGGTAGACGGTGGCCAGCGGGTGGAAGCCGTCAGGTCGCGGCGGGCCGACCTTGAGGGCGAGGTTGATCTTGGCCGGCACCCGGACCCGGACACCCACGGGGCTCGGCGGGAGAGGTGAAGCCATCGACCGAGGCTATGCCTTCGACCCCCGGCACGGCCCGGCGTCTCACGGACCCACTTCCGGCCGGGAGGCCGGTCAGACCGGCGGTGCGGGCCAGTCCAGCTGCTCGGCGATGCGCGCGAACTCGACCACCCCGAGCATCTCCCCCCGGGTCTGCGGGTCGATGCCGGCGGCCTCGACCGCGGCACTCGCCGCCGCCGACGAGCCGACGAGCCCGGCCAGGGCCGAGCGCAGCATCTTGCGGCGCTGCGCGAAGGCGGCGTCGACGACGGTGAAGACCTGCTCGCGGGTGGCGGTGGTCTCCGGCGCCGGCCGGCGCCGGATGGAGACCAGCCCGGAGTCCACGTTGGGCACCGGCCAGAAGACCGTCGGCGGGACGGTGCCCACCCGGGCGGTGTCGGCCCACCAGGCCATCTTGACCGAGGGGATGCCGTAGATCTTGGAGCCCGGACGGGCGGCCAGCCGGTCGGCCACCTCGGCCTGGACCATCACCAGCCCGCGCTCCCAGCTGGCGAAGGTGGCCAGCAGGTGCAGGATCACCGGCACCGACACGTTGTACGGCAGGTTGGCCACCACCGCCGTCGGCGGCTCAGGGAGCTCGGTGACCCGCAGGGCGTCGGCGGTGATCACGCTCAGCGACGCGGCCCGCTCCGGCATCCGGGCCGCCACCGTCCGCGGCAGCTCGTCGGCCAGCAGCTCGTCGATCTCGATGGCCACGACCGACCGGGCCGTCTCCAGCAGACCCAGGGTCAACGAGCCCAGCCCGGGCCCGATCTCCAGGACGACGTCGTCGGGGCCCACCCCGGAGACGGCGACGATGCGTCGTACGGTGTTGGCGTCGGTGACGAAGTTCTGACCCCGCTGCTTGGTCGGGCGCAGACCCAGACGGCCCGCCACCTCCCGCACGGAGGTGGGGTCGAGGAGGCTCAGCGCAGACCAAGCTTCGCGGTGCACGCGGGCCAGGCGCCCCAGCCCTGAGCGGCCTGGATCTTCTTGGCCACGGCGATCTGGGCGGCCCGGCTGGCCTGGTTGGGCATCCCGCTGCCGCCGTACGCCCGCCACGTGCTGAGGCTGAACTGCAGCCCGCCGTAGAAGCCGTTGCCGGTGTTGATGGACCAGTTCCCGCCCGACTCGCAGGCGGCGATCTTGTCCCAGACACCGCCGGAGGCCACGCTCGGCGCGCTCGAACCGGAGGAGACGGCCTTCTTCGCCTTGGTCCCGACGAGGACCACCTGGGTCCGGGGCCGGCTGGTGACCCGGCTCGACACCGTGGTCGTCTTGGTGGTCCGGCCGTTCTCGGTGACCACCTTGTAGGTGGTCGTCCGCGACCCCGCCCGGCCGGTCGTGGTGACCTTGGTCGTGCCGGCGGTCAGACCGGCGCTGGACTTGCGCACCGTGTCGTAGCCGATCGAGGTCGTCCTGGTGAGGTTCTTGGCCTCGACCTTGGTCCAGGTCAGCGTGGCGCCGTCGACCAGGGGCGCGGTGAGCGCCTTGTTCACCTTGTCGTCGGCGTCAGGGGTGACCTTCGCCTGGGCCAGCGCGGCCCCGACGGTGCCGGCGGTCGTGGTCAGGCTGCGCTTCTTGCCCGCCGCCACGACGGTGACCTTCTTCTGGGTGGCGATGGTGACGTCCAGCCCCTGCCGGCCGATGGCGGTGCTGCGGCTGGTGGAGAACGCCGCCCCGGTCGTGTCGATGCCCAGCGAGGCGATGGCCTGGTCGAGGCTGGTGGCGGTGGTCCAGACGGTCTGGGGCTTGCCGTCGACGGTGAAGGTGACGGCGCGGCCGTACTGCACCGCGACGCGGGTGCCGTCGGTGAGCGGGGCCGAGGGGCTTGGGGCCACCACGTCATGCTCGGTGACCGCGATGCCCTTGCTGGCCAGCAGGTCCCCGACCGTGCCGGCGGTTGTGCTCACGTCGGCGGCCTGGCCGTCGACGGACAGCGTGACGTCCTTGTTCGAGGTGACGTA
Source organism: Friedmanniella sp. (assembly GCA_025964935.1). Taxonomy (GTDB): domain Bacteria; phylum Actinomycetota; class Actinomycetes; order Propionibacteriales; family Propionibacteriaceae; genus Microlunatus. The sequence continues at coordinate 4,041 of JAOPXW010000190.1, forward strand.
CCCGAAGGCCCCACCCGCGAGGGCGAGGGTCGTGGCTCCGGCCACAACGACAGGGATGATCTTCCGCACAGTGCTCCCAACATGGCCGCGATGTCCTGCCCGCCGGCCGTGGATGGTTCAGGAGCGGCGTCAGCGCCTGCTCCCCAATGGTCACGAAATAGTAACGGTTCGCGGGACGCCCGCCCTAATCCGCGCATTACCAGACGCTGCGGTGGTCCTGTCGGCGCCCCGCCGCCGGGCCGACTCAGCCCGGGCGTCCCCAGTGCGACCGGTGCACCAGGTCGTCGGCCGCCCGACGCGGCCGCCGGGTGGGCGAGCCGGACGGCGTGACGTCGGGAGCCGGGTAGCCGAGGCTGACGACGCCGACGCAGAGCTGGTCGGGCGGGACCCCGAACCGTCGCCGGACCGCCGCCACCCGGTCCACCGGCACCCCGAAGAAACAGCCCCCCAGACCGCGGTCCACCACGCTGAGCAGGGCGGCCAGGGCACTCATCCCGGCGTCCACGTACCAGTAGGGCGCCGACCACCGACCCAGGTCGCGGTCGACCCAGCCCTTGTCCGGCTCGGCGTAGCGGTCGGCGTACGCGGCGGCGCTGGTCCACAGCAGGACCAGGACGGGCGCGGTCCGCATCCCGCGCAGCCAGCGGCTCTCCCCCTCGGCGCAGTCGTCCCAGAACGCGTCCCGGTCGACCTCGGCGGTCAGCACCAGCAGCGAGACGGCCTGGGTGAAGCCGGCCGACGGGGTTCGCAGCGCCGCGGCGAGCACGGCCTCCAGGTCCTCGGCGGGGACCGGCCGGTCGGGGTCGTAGGAGCGGACCATCCGGCGCCGCCGTAGGACCTCGGTCAGCTCCACGGCGCGCAGCCCCGCCTCACCAGGCGCCCCCGAAGGCGGCCTCGGCGTTGGCGTCCAGGGCCCGGCACAGCCCGTCGAGGTCCCGCCCGAGGGTCGCGGCCAGGAACCGCACGGTCAGCGGCACCAGGTAGGAGGCGTTGGGCCGTCCGCGGAGCGGGGTGGGGGTCAGGAAGGGGGCGTCGGTCTCCACCAGGACCCGGTCCGGCGGCGTCACGGCCAGGGCGTCGCGCAGGTGGTGGTTGTTCTTGAAGGTGACGGTGCCCGCGAAGGACAGGTACGCCCCGCGGTCCAGGCACGCCCGGGCGAAGTCGGCGTCCCCGGAGTAGCAGTGCATCACCATTCGGTCCGGCACACCCTCGGCGTCGAGCACGTCGAGCACGTCGGCGTGCGCGTCGCGGTCGTGGATCACCAGGGTCTTGTCGTACCGCCCGGCGAGGGCGATGTGGGCGGCGAACGACTCCCGCTGCCGGGCCTGCGCGTCCGCCTCGGTGGTGCGGAAGTAGTCCAGACCGGTCTCCCCCACGCCGCGTACGCGGTCCGCCCCGGCCAGCGCCTCGATCGCGGCCAGGCCGTCGGCCAGCCCCGCGCCCAGCCGGGCGGCGTCGTTGGGGTGCAGGGCGACGCTGGCCACGACGGCGTCGAACCGCTGGGCCGCCGCGACGGCCCAGCGCGAGCCCTCGACGTCACAGCCCACCTGGACCAGGCGGGTGACCCCGACCGAGGCGGCGCGGGCCAGGGCGTCGGCGGGCTCCAGGCCGGACACCTCCTGGGTCACGTCGAGGTGGCAGTGGGTGTCGACCACCGGGGACGGCAGCGGGTCGGGACGGTCGGGCAGCGGCACCCCACCACCCTGTCAGACCGGGCGGACCAGCGGCAGCGCGCGCTCGTACAAGGCGTTCTTGGCCAGCCCCTCCTCCGCCGCCACCTGGGCCACGGCGGGCTTGAGCCGCAGTCCTTCCCGGACCAGCTCGGCGACGGTCCGGGCGGCCTGGTCCAGGTCGACGGTCCGCGGCGCGGCCCCGGCGACGACGAGGGTGACCTCCCCGCGGACCTCGTGGGCGGCCCAGGCCACCAGGTCGGCCAGCGGGCCGCGTCGGATCTCCTCGTACGTCTTGGTCAGCTCCCGGCAGACCGCACCCGACCGGTCGGGCCCGAACGCCTCCGCCATCGCCGCCAGCGTCTCCGCCGTCCGGTGCGGGGCCTCGAAGAAGACCATGGTGCGGGGCTCGGCGACCAGCTCGGCCAGCCGGCGGGCCCGTTCGCCGCCCTTGCGGGGCAGGAAGCCCTCGAAGCAGAAGCGGTCCACCGGCAGCCCGGACACGGCCAGGGCGGTGAGTACGGCTGAGGGCCCCGGCACCGCGGTGACCCGGAAGCCCCGCTCGACGGCGGCCACCACCAGCCGGTAGCCGGGGTCGGAGACCGAGGGCATCCCGGCGTCGGTGACCAGCACCACCCGGGCCCCCTCGGCCAGTGCCGCCAGCAGCTCGGGAGTCCGGCCGGCCTCGTTGCCCTCGAAGTAGGACAGCACCCGGGCCGAGGTCTCGATTCCGAGCCGCTCCATCAGCCGCCGCAGCCTCCGGGTGTCCTCGGCCGCGATCACGTCCGCGCCGCGGAGCTCGGCCAGCAGCCGGGGCGAGGCGTCCTCGGTGTCGCCGATGGGGGTGCCCGCCAGCACCACCACCCCGGGTCCGGCTGGGTCGGTCATGGTCCCAGGGTGGCAGACGGCTTCCCGACCGGGCGCCGTACGGCCGGTGGTCGGGCGGTGGTCGGGCGGTGGTCGGGCGGTGGTCGGGCGTCAGAAACCTAGGTAAACCCAGGTTCCGGTTGCTTGACCCAGCTTGCAACCTGGGTCGAGGGTCTGAAACCTGGGTATACCCAGGTTCCGCTCGCCTGACCCGGGTTGCAGCCTGGGTCGGAGGTCAGCAGCCTCGGTAGACCTAGGATGGCCCGGTGACGAGCCAGCTCACGGTCGACGCCCCCGCGACCGACGACCGGCCGACGCGGCCCGAGCCGCCCCTGGTCCGCCGCCCACCGGACCCCCGGACCCCGGTCGAGCGACTCCGGGTGCCGATGCCCACCGACCGGGTGGGTGGGTGGCTGGTCGCACTGGCCATCACCGCTGTCGCCTTCGTCCTGCGGGTGGTGAACCTGGGCTACCCCAACAAGCTGGTCTTCGACGAGACCTACTACGCCAAGGACGCCTACTCGCTGCTGAAGTTCGGCTACGAGCGCAGCTGGCCCGAGAACGCCAACGACTCCATCACCGCCGGCCACCCCGACGTCATGCAGAGCGGCTCGGCGTTCATCGTGCACCCGCAGGTGGGCAAGTGGCTGATCGCCGGTGGCGAGCAGCTGTTCGGGATGAACTCCTTCGGGTGGCGCTTCGGCTCCCTGGTCTTCGGCTGCCTGTTCATCCTGGTCACCATCCGGCTGGTCCGGCGGGTCTCCCGCTCGACCCTGGTCGGCGGTCTCGCCGGGCTGCTGCTGACCCTGGACGGGCTGTCCTTCGTGATGGCCCGGACCGCGCTGCTGGACATCTTCCTGGCCTTCTTCCTGATCTCCGCGGTCGCCTGTCTGGCCGCCGACCGCGACTGGTTCCGGGCCCGGCTCGCCGACCACCTGGTCCGCCACGGTCTGCCCGACCTGGGCGGCCGGTTCGGCCCCGCCCTGGTGTTCCGGCCCTGGCGGATCGCCGCCGGGGTCTGCTTCGGGCTGGCCCTGGGGACCAAGTGGAACGCGCTGTACGTGCTGGCGGCGTTCGCCGTCTTGACCCTGGCCTGGGACGTGGGGGCGCGACGGCTGGCCGGGGCCGGGGTCCGGGCCAACCTGGCGCTGCTGCGGGACGGGGCGCCGGCCTTCGTGTCGCTGGTCGTGCTCAGCGTCCTCGTCTACGTCGCCACCTGGGCCAGCTGGCTGGCCACCTCCGGCGGCTACGACCGCGACTGGGGCGCGAAGAACCCCGACGCCACCACCACCCGGCTGCTGGGCCGGCCGCTGGCCTCGCTGCTGCACTACCAGCACGACATCTGGAACTTCCACACCGGTGACTTCATCAACCACGCCCAGCACTCCTACCGGGCCGACCCCGGTGGCTGGCTCTGGGTGGCCCGCCCGATCGGCATCGACGCCGTCAACGACATCGCCCCCGGGACCGACGGCTGCGCGGGTCCGGGCAACTGCATCCGGGTCATCAGCGGGATCGGCACCCCGGCGCTGTGGTGGGTGGCGGTCTTCGCCCTGCTCGCCGCCCTGGTGCTGTGGGTGGGCGGTCGGGACTGGCGCTTCGGGATCCCCGTCGTCGGCGTCCTCAGCTCATGGCTGCCGTGGTTCGCCTACGACTCGCGCCCGCTCTTCTTCTTCTACGCCATCGCCCTGGTGCCGTTCTCGGCCATGGCCGTGGCGCTGGTGGCCGGCAAGCTGCTGGGGGACGTGGACAGCGGGGACCGGCGGCTGGTCGCCGCCATCGTGATCGGAACCTACGTCGCCCTGGTCGCGGTCAACTTCGCCTACCTCTATCCCATCCTGACCGACGGGCTGCTGCCCTACCCGTCGTGGCTGTCGCGGATGTGGTTCAAGAGCTGGATCTAGGTTGGTGCCGTCCGTCGCGACCAGCCACCCTCGAGGAGTCCCGTGACCGTCACCGTCGACCTGTCCGTCAGCCTGCGTGAAGCCGGTGTCCACGTCGTGCTGGACCTGCGCGGCGGACGTCTCCCCGCGGTCGTGCACTGGGGTGCCGACCTCGGTGCCTTCGGGCCCGAGGACGGGGGCACCCTCAGCCTGACCGGGCTCGAGCCGATCGCCGCCAACGTGGTCGACGAGCCCGTACGGGTGGCTCTGCTGCCCGAGCACTGGACCGGCTGGGTCGGTCGTCCCGGCCTCAGCGGCGCGCGGCGGGGCGGCGGCGCCTGGTCGACCAGGTTCACCACCACCGCGCTCCGGATCGGGTCGCAGGAGGTGGCCGAGACCACCGGCGGCGGTCTCCTCGAGCTGAGCGGGCCGGTCGTGCTGGAGGTGGACGCCGTCGACGAGGCGGCCGAGCTGGAGCTGACCCTGACCTTCGAGGTGCTCACCGGCGGGGTGGTCCGCACCCGAGCCCGGCTGGGCAACCGGGGCGCGGCGTACGCGGTGCACGACGTCGTCCTGGCCTTCCCGGTCCCACCCGTGGCGCGGGAGGTCCTCGACTTCACCGGCCACTGGGGCAAGGAGCGCGTCCCCGTACGCCGCCCGTTCCAGGTCGGCACCCACCTCCGGGAGGGGCGCAAGGGGCGCACCGGCGCCGACGCCGCAACCCTGCTGCACCTGGGCGTCCCCGGCTTCTCCTTCGCCGCCGGCGAGATCTGGTCGGTGCACACCGGCTGGAGCGGCAACCACACCCACTACGCCGAACGGCTCTCCACCGGGGAGCAGGTCATCGGCGGCGGGGAGCTGCTGCTGCCCGACGAGGTCGTGCTGGAGACCGGCGAGGCCTACACCACACCGTGGGTCTACGCCGCGTACGGGGTGGGGCTCGACGACGTCGCCCGGCGCTTCCACCGCTACCAGCGCTCGCGGCCGCAGCACCCCTCGACCGAGCGCCCGGTCACCCTGAACGTCTGGGAGGCGGTCTACTTCGACCACGACCTGCCCAAGCTGGTGGCCCTGGCGGAGGCGGCGGCCGGACTCGGGGTCGAGCGCTACGTCCTCGACGACGGCTGGTTCGGGGCCCGCCGCCACGACAGGGCGGGCCTGGGCGACTGGACCGTCGCGACCGACGTGTGGCCCGACGGGCTGCACCCCCTGGTCGACGCGGTGACCGGGCTGGGGATGCAGTTCGGTCTGTGGTTCGAGCCCGAGATGGTCAACCTGGACTCCGACGTCGCCCGGGCCCACCCCGACTGGGTGATGGCCACGGGCGGTCGGCTGCCGGTCGAGTCCCGCTTCCAGCAGGTGCTGAACCTGGGCATCCCGGAGTGCTACGCCTACGTCCGGGACGCGATGCTGGCCATCCTCGACGAGTACGCGATCAGCTACCTCAAGTGGGACCACAACCGCGACCTGGTCGACGCCGGCACCCAGCCGTCGGGGCGGCCGGGCGTCCACGAGCAGACCCTCGCCTGCTACCGGCTGATGGCCGAGCTCAAGGCGGCCCACCCCGGCCTGGAGATCGAGTCGTGCTCCTCGGGCGGCTCCCGGGTCGACCTGGGGGTGCTGGAGCACACCGACCGGGTCTGGGTCTCGGACTGCATCGACCCGCTGGAGCGGCAGCAGATGCACCGCTGGACCACCCAGCTGCTCGCCCCCGAGCTGATGGGGGCCCACATCGCCTCAGGGCGCTCGCACACCACCGGTCGCGAGCACGACCTCAACTTCCGGGCGGTGACGGCGCTGTTCGGTCACCTGGGGATCGAGTGGGACCTGACCCGCGCCAGCGCCCCGGAGCTGGCCGAGCTCCAGCGCTGGATCGAGCTCTACCAGCAGTACCGCGGGCTGCTGCTCGGCGGTGACCTGGTCCGGGTCGACTTCCCCGACCCCAGCGTCGTCGTCGGCGGGGTGCTGGCCCCCGACCGGTCCGCGGCCCTGTTCAGCGTCGCCTCGGTGGCCCGGTCGGAGGTGGTCACCCTGGGGCGGGTCCGCTTCCCCGGGCTCGACCCGCACCGCCGCTACCGGGTGACGCCGCTGATGCTCGAGACGGCCCCCTCGGGGCTGCGGCCCCCGCCCTGGTGGGGAACGGGCACGACCGACCCCTTCCTCGCCAACGTCGCCGGCCACGGGCACACCGCGCTGGACGCCGCGGCCGCCCGCGGGGTGGAGCTCTCCGGTGCGGCCCTGTCGGGCCTGGGCCTGGCCATGGCCCAGCTGGACCCCGACCACGCCCTCCTCTACCTGGTCGACGCGGTCGGCTGAGGCCCGCCGCGCAGCGCTCGGCGGCCCGCCGTCCCCTAGAGTGGGGCCAGGGCGCCGGATACTTCCGGCGCGAGGACCCTGTGAGGACACGATGGCTGAGGCCGCGCCGCGCTTCTCGGTGGTGATCCCCGCCTACAACGAGGCCGGCTACCTCGAGGCCACGCTCGCCGCCCTCGCGGCGCAGGACTTCCCCGGCCCGTACGAGGTCATCGTCGTCGACAACGCCAGCACCGACGCCACCGCGGCCGTGGCCCACCGCGGCGGAGCCCGGGTGGTCTACGAGGCCGAGCCCGGGGTCTGCGCCGCCCGCCAGGCCGGCTCGGCGGCCGCCCGCGGCGAGATCGTGGTCAGCACCGACGCCGACACCGTCGCCCCCCGTACCTGGCTGAGCAGCATCGACCGGCAGATGCGGTCGGCCGACGTGGTGGGGGTCGCCGGACCCTGCCGGTTCGACCGCCCGACCTGGTGGTCCAAGGCGGCGCCGACGCTGATGTTCGGTCTCGTCCAGAGCGTGTTCGCGCTGACCGGGCTGGTGTTCTACGCCAGTGCGACCAACATCGCGATGCGGCGGGCGGCGTTCCCCGGTTACGACCGCCGGCTCACCCAGGGAGGCGACGAGCTCGACCTGCTGCGCCGGCTCCGGGCCCGGGGCCGGGTGGTCTGGGACGGCGGCAACGTGGTCACGACCTCCTCGCGGCGGCTCCAGCGGGGCCTGCTCTACAGCCTGTTCGTGAGCCTGCTCTTCTTCTACGTGTACGGCTACCTCGTCAACCGGCTCTCCTCGCGTCGACGGCTCGGGATGGCTCCGGCCTTCCGGGAGGGGGTTGGCCGGGCCACCCCGCCCGCGTCCCCGTACGACCGCCCGAGCCGTACGGTGCGGCGCTGGCACCGGGCCCTCCTGATCAGCCTGCTGGCCGCGCTGGCGGTCGGGGCCACCGCGTTCGCCAACCACGAGGCCGTGATGGTGGTCACCGGGTTCCTGGGGGCACCGTGACCCGACGGCACGCCCTCGCCGCGGCGGCCACCGCGG
>JAOPXW010000210.1 GCA_025964935.1 Friedmanniella sp.
CGGAACTCCGACTCCCCCGGCGCGTACGGCCGCTCCGACTCCGGACGGGCGCGAGCCAGGCGGGGGTCCATGTCGGCAACCTATAGGAGAGGCCCTACGGCTCCCCGGGTTCGGTCCGGGCGATCACATCGGTGAGCAGGGCGTGCAGACCGCTGAGCTCGTCCCGGGTCATCCCCAGCCGCCGCATGATCGCGGGCGGGATCTCCAGCGCCTGCTCCCGCAGGGCCCGGCCGGCGGGGGTGAGGGTGACCTGCAGGGTCCGCTCGTCGTCGGCGTGGCGGCGCCGCTGGAGCTTGCCGCCGGCCTCCAGCCGCTTGAGCAGCGGCGACAGGGTGGCGGGCTCGAGCGAGACCAGCTCGGCGAGCCGGCGTACCGACAGCGGCTCGTGCTGCCAGAGCGCGAGCATCACGAGGTACTGCGGATGGGTCAGGCCCATCGGCTCCAGCAGCGGGCGGTACTCCGCGATCACCCGGCGGGAGGCCACGGCCAGCGCGAAGCAGACCTGGCTCTCGAGAGCGAGGACGTCGTCGGACGTGGTGGCGGTCATGAGGCGATGATACTATCTGTTTGTGCACGAACAATTCGTACACATCGAACGGAGGGAACGACATGGCCAAGGTGGCTCGCGGCGAGGGTTTCTCGCTGCTCTGGCGGCTGGGGTGGAACATCGAGTACACCCTGCTGCACGCGGTCGGGCCGGCGACGCTGGACGACGCCCGCGACCCTCGGGTGGCGATGGAGCGGGACTACGAGCGCCGCAAGGCCCTGCACCTGGCCAGGACCTCGCCGCCCTCCGCGGTGGCCGCGGACTGAGGTCGGCCCGAGCGCCGTCGGCGGACGGGCCTTCACCGCGGACGCCGGGTCTCAGTAGGCTTCGGCGTGCCAGTGACCGCGAGGGAGACGAGGGACCGATGAGCGACCCAGTAGATGCCACGACCACCCCGGCCTGGGCGGCACTGACCGCGCGGCACGAGCGCTACCACCCGGACCTGCGGGCAGCCTTCGCCTCCGACCCCGGTCGGGCCGAGACCTTCACGTTCGCGGCCGCGGATCTCAACGTCGACCTGTCCAAGAACCTGCTCGACGCCGATGTCCTGGCCGAGCTCGTCGCGCTGGCCGAGCAGGTCGGTCTGGCGGCCCGCCGGGACGCCATGTTCTCCGGTGAGCACATCAACGTCACCGAGGACCGGGCGGTGCTGCACACGGCCCTGCGCCAGCCGTGTGGGACGAGCCTGGTGGTGGACGGGACCGACGTCGTCCCCGCCGTCCACGAGACCCTGGACAAGGTGTACGCCTTCGCCGAGAAGGTCCGCAGCGGCGCCTGGACCGGGGTGACCGGCAAGCGCATCGAGACCATCGTCAACATCGGCATCGGGGGCTCCGACCTCGGACCCGTGATGGTGTACGAGGCCCTCAAGCCCTACGTCCAGGACGGGCTGGAGGCGCGATTCGTCTCCAACATCGACCCGACCGACGTGGCCGAGAAGACGGCGGGGCTGGACCCCGAGACCACGCTGTTCATCGTGGCGTCGAAGACCTTCACCACCCTGGAGACCCTGACCAACGCCCGGCTGGCCCGGACCTGGCTGCTCACGCAGCTGCGCGCGGCCGGGGCGATCGGGGACTCCGACGCCGACGCCAAGCCCGCGGTGGCCAAGCACTTCGTGGCCGTCAGCACCGCGCTGGCCAAGGTCGCAGACTTCGGCATCGACCCGGAGAACGCCTTCGGCTTCTGGGACTGGGTCGGCGGGCGCTACTCCGTCGACTCCGCGATCGGAACCTCCGTCGCGGTGGCCATCGGGCCGGAGAACTTCGCCGACTTCCTGGCCGGCTTCCACGCCATCGACGAGCACTTCCAGCAGGCCGACTTCGCCGAGAACGTGCCGGTCCTGATGGGCCTGTTGAACATCTGGTACGTCAACTTCTTCGGCGCCCAGACCCACGCCGTGTTGCCGTACGCGCAGTACCTGCACCGCTTCCCGGCCTACCTCCAGCAGCTGACGATGGAGTCCAACGGCAAGGGTGTGCGCTACGACGGGACCCCGGTCACCACCGACACCGGCGAGGTGTTCTGGGGGGAGCCGGGCACCAACGGCCAGCACGCGTTCTACCAGCTGATCCACCAGGGCACCCGCCTGATCCCCGCCGACTTCATCGCGGTGGCCAACCCGGCGCATCCCCTGACCGACAGCGGCAGCGACGTGCACGAGCTGTTCCTGGCCAACTTCTTCGCCCAGACGGCGGCGCTGGCCTTCGGCAAGACCGCCGACGAGGTGCGGGCCGAGGGCACGGCCGAGGCGATCGTGCCGGCCCGGGTCTTCAGCGGCAACCGGCCCACCACCTCGATCATGGCCCCGGCCCTGACCCCGTCGGTGCTGGGTCAGCTGATCGCGCTCTACGAGCACATCACCTTCGTACAGGGTGTGGTCTGGGGCATCGACAGCTTCGACCAGTGGGGGGTCGAGCTGGGCAAGCAGCTCGCCCAGCAGGTGACCCCGGCGGTGGCCGGCGACGAGCAGGCCCTGGCCCAGCAGGACTCCTCCACCCAGGCCCTGATCCGCTACTACCGGGCCAACCGCACGGCCTGACCGGCTGGGGCCGACCCCGTACGCCGCCCCGACGTGAGCAGGGCCCGCAGGCCGACGGCCTGCGGGTCCTGCTGTTCCTGCGCTTGGGTGCCGGGCACCGGCCTACAGCTCCGGGCCCTCGGACCGCAGCTTGTCCACTTCCTGCATCGCCTCGCGCAGGTCGGTGAGCCAGCTGTCGGCGTGCTCCCCGACCAGCTTGACGGCCCAGGACAGGGCCTCGGAGCGTGACCGGGCCACACCGGCGTCGACCAGGGTGTCCAGGACCTGCCGCTCGGGCTGCCGCAGCCGCGTCATGACCGGCACCGAGATGTGGGTGAAGAGGGCCTCGACCTCGCCCAGTCGTGCGCCCCAGGAGACCTTGCGCCCGTAGCGGGCCTGGGCCTCCTCGGCGATGGCCATCCGGGCGGCACGGCTGTCGGCCCGGAACCGGCTGATCCGGCCCTCGGCGGCCGCCGGGTCGGTGGCCTCGTCGGCCAGGGTGCCGATGACGATGATCTCCTCACGGTCCACCGCCACGCTGACCTCGGCGAACCAGTCGCTGGGCAGCCGACCGGTGAACCAGGCCTCGGCGTCCTCCGCCGGAGGCGTGTCGACGTTCTGCCAGCCGCCCGGACGACCGAAGCCTCGGCCGCCGCGCGGTCCGCGACGACCGCCGGGGCCGAACCCGCGTCCACCGTCCTCGTCCTCCTCGGGCCGGCCGCGCCGGCCGCGAGGACCGCCGCCCGGGCCGTGTCCCTCTCCCTCGTGGTCCTCGGGTCGGCCGTGCCGCCCGCGAGGTCCGAAGCCGGGGCCGTGGCCCTCGACGTCGTGCTCCCCGCTGCCGCCGCGATGGCGTCCTCGGGGTCCTTCTTCGTGGGTAGTCCACTTCATGATGGTTCTCCTTCTGGAATCACTACTTACATGATTACACCTTACAAGAAGCGGACAAGAGTCACTATTCCCGCGGTCCGGATCCGGCCCGGAGGGCGTCGACCACGCCGGGCTCGGGCGGGCCGAGGACCGGCTCGCGGCGGCTGAGCAGGTCGATGACCGTCTTCACGCAGGCCACCTGGTCGCGGGCGGCCCCGCGGCGCCAGGCCCGGGCGTTCCGGCGCGCGGTGTGGTCCCCGACCCCCGACGCACGCAGGCCGAGCCGGCGGGCGGTGGCCACCGCCCGCGGCAGGTGGTAGTCCTGGGTCACGACCACCAGGTCGGTGACCCCGAAGATGCGGCGGGCCCGGACGCAGGAGTCGTAGGTGTCGAAGCCGGCGTGGTCGAGCACGATCCGCGCTGCGGGGACCCCGGCGCCGACCAGGTAGTCCCGCATGGCCTCGGGCTCGTTGTACTCCACGGCCATGTTGTCGCCCGAGACGAGGATGACCTGCACCGTGCCGGCGTCGAGGAGCCGCTGGGCCAGGTCCAGCCGACCGGCCAGGAACGCCGACGGGGTGCCGTCCGGGTTGACCTGGGCGCCCAGCACGAGGGCCACCGGAGCGGGTGGCACGTCGGTCTCGGTGAACAGGTGCCCGGCGGCGGTCCGCCGGACGAACAGCACCGCACCCCCCACGGCGACCGCGGCCGCCAGGGCCGCCACCCCGGGCAGGGCGGCACCGATCAGGGCCCAGCGGCGGCGCGTACGCGGTGTCCCCAGCACCTCACCAGGGTAGACACCGGACCCTGTCGACGACCTGGGGAAGGCCACCGGACGGAGCCGCCGACAGTGTCAGTGGCGGGGTCGAGACTGGCCTCAGCCGGCCAGGAGCGTCGGACCGTGACGGGATCAGCTGGGTGAGACGGGCACGGGGCCGACCGGGCCAGGGGCGGCCGGGCACAATGGCGACGTGCCCGAGGGAGACACGGTCTGGCGTTCCTGCCAGCGCCTCAACGAAGCCCTGGGTGGCCACGTGCTGACCCGCTCGGAGTTCCGGGTGCCCCAGCTGGCCACGACCGACCTCACCGGGGCCCTGGTCCGCGAGGTGGTGTCCCGGGGCAAGCACCAGCTGTTCCGCTTCGACAACGCGTTCACCCTGCACACCCACTTCCGGATGGAGGGCAGCTGGCGGATCTATCCGCGGCCCCAGGCCTGGAGCGGGGGCCCGGAGTGGCAGGTGCGGGCCGTGCTGGCCACCGCGGGGCACCACGCCGTGGGCTACCGGCTGCCCGTGGTCGAGCTCGTCCCCACCGTCGAGGAGCACACCGTCGTCGGTCACCTGGGACCCGACCTGCTGGGCCCGGACTGGAGCCAGAGCGAGGCGCTGGCCCGGCTGGGTCGCGACCCGGACCGGACGATCGGAGAGGCCTTGCTGGACCAGCGCAACCTGGCCGGCATCGGCACGTTCTACCGGGCCGAGCTGCTCTTCCTCCAGGGCCTGCACCCGCGCACCCGGGTCGGCGACGTCGCAGACCTGCCCCGGGTCGTGCACCGGGCCAAGCAGCTCCTGTACGCCAACCGGTGGCGGACCGAGCAGACCACCACCGGCGACCTGCGCAACGGGCGCCGCACCTACGTCTTCGAACGGGCGCAGCTGCCCTGTCGCCGCTGCGGCACCCTGATCGAGACCGAGGAGTTCGGTCCGGTGACCCAGGAGCGACGCAGCTACTGGTGTCCGCGCTGCCAGCCGGCCCGCTGACCGAGGACCTAGGAGCCGACCGGGGCCGCGGTGGCGGGCGGGTCGCTGCGGCGGACGGCGCGGAGCACAGCGTCGCTGATGACGACCCGCTCACCCTCGGGGTTGACGGCCGGCCGCTGTTGCTCGGCGGCCACCTCGATCCGCCAGCGACGGCCGTCGAGGCGGGCGCCGACCTCCTCGGCCGTGTAGAACATCTCCGGCACCCGGGGCCGGTTGACCGTCGTCTCGAGGTCGTGCGGGTGGTGCCCGACGATCAGCAGGGTGCCGCCGGGCGCGACCGCGGCGGCCAGGGTCTGGTGCACCGCCGCGAGCTCCTCCGGCGGGAAGTGCAGGAAGTGGGCGCTGACCAGGTCGTACCGGGGTGGCGAGGACCACGACCTGATGTCGGCCTGCTCCCAGGTGATGCGGGCGGCAACCTCGCTGCCGGCCGCGGCGGCGCGTTCGGCCGACCGGGCCAGGCCGACCGCGGAGAAGTCCAGGCCCGTCACCGTCCAGCCCTGGGTGGCGAGCCAGATGGCGTCCGCACCCTCACCGGAGCCCACGTCCAACGCGCGGCCCGGCGACAGGGCGGCCACCTGCTCCACCAGCCGTAGGTTGGGCTGTCCGCTCCAGACCGACTCGCTGGCGCCGTAGCGGTCGTCCCAGAACGCCTCGGTCATCATCTCGGCGACGTGCTCGGCTCCCCCGTGGTCGTGGGTGTGCCCCACCACGGGCTCCGCGTCGGGCAGTCCGGTGCTCGGAGCCGACTCGTCCGGGCGGTCCGGGTGCTCGGACTGGGGCTGGGGCGCAGCGTGCTCGTGCTCGTGGTGGGGCGCGGCGGGCTTGCTCGCCGCCGTCGACGCGGGGTCAGGACCGGGGCCGGAGGAGGACGTCATGACCCCACCCTGCTGCGCGGGCCGGCGGCAGGCAAGCCGCTCGGCCCGCAGACCCGGGGCGGCTCCGGCTCAGCCCTGCCGGAGGTGCTGGTCGACGACCACTGCGGCGGCCGCCGACCAGGCCTGCGGGCGGCAGGACGCGGGATAGGGGACCGGCCGGCCCTCGCCGCTCCACAGCTCCGGCAGCCGGCCGTCGAAGGCGACCGAGGCCCGCAGCAGACCCTCGACCAGGCCGGCGGCGTGCTCGCCGAGGCCCGCCCGGTCGAGCCCGTGCACGACGATCGCGGTGTCGTGTGGCCACACCGACCCGCAGTGATAGCTGAGCGGGGAATAGCCCCGGTCCGTCGCCGCCATGGTCCGCAGCCCCAGGCCGGAGTCCAGAGCCGGACCGCTGACCAGGGCCGCGACCAGGCGCTCCTCCTCGGGGTCCAGGATCCCGGTGCCGACCAGGTGGCCGATGTTGCTGCTCAGCGAGTCGACCCGCTGCTTCGCACCGTCGAGGGCCAGGGCGGGGAAGCGGTCGGCGCCCTCGCCGCACCAGAAGGCGGCGCGGAACCGGACGGCCAGGTCGTCGGCCCATCCCCGGAGCCGCTCGGCGCCGGGCCGGCCGAAGGCCTCCAGCAGCGCGGCACCGGAGACGGCGGCCTCGTACGCGTAGCCCTGCACCTCGCACAGGGCGATGGTGCCCTCCGCCCAGGTGCCGTCGGCGAACCGGACCGAGTCGGCGGAGTCCTTCCAGCCCTGGTTGGCCAGCCCGTGCCCGCCCTCGTCGATGTAGTCCAGGAACCCGTCACCGTCCCCGTCACCGAAGTCGGTCAGCCAGGTGAGGGCCCGTTCCAGGTTCGGCAGGAGCTCGACCACGGTCGCCTCCTCCAGACCGGCCCGCCAGGCGTCGTGCAGCAGGCAGATCCACAGGGGGGTGGCGTCGATGGTGCCGTAGTAGAGCGGCGGCAGGGTCATACCGCCGAGCTCGAACCCGCTGCGTCGGAGCTCGTGCATGATCTTGCCGGGCTGCTCGGCGGTGTCGGGGGTGACGGCGGCGCCCTGCAGCCGGGCCAGGGTCCGCAGGGTGCCGCGGGCCGGCTCGAGGTCGAAGGGCAGCACCAGCCGGGCGGCCCACAGGCTGTCCCGGCCGAACAGGGTCAGGTACCAGGGCGCGCCGGCCGCGAAGAACACGTCCTCGGGGTGCTCGACGGTGCTCATCCGCAGGCTGTCCAGGTCGGCCAGGGACCGGGCCAGCCACGGGGCCAGCCGGCGGTCGGTGGTGGGGGCGGTGGCCGGACCGGCGGTGGTGCCCGGTGCCGCGACCACGACCGAGCCCGTGTCGGCGATGTCCAGGCTCCAGGTCAGGCTGGTCGCGCCCAGGGCGGGGATCTCGACGGTCCAGCTCAGCGTGACCTCGGAGCCGTCCTCGGAGGCGACGATCTCGGCCCCGGGCGCAACCAGCGCCACGCTCAGCTCGCCGGCGGTCCAGGACGCGCCGCCGTCGGTCCTCGCCAGCGGACCGAGCTGGCTCCGGTCGCTCTCGTGCCCCATCTTGATCCGCGAGATCGGCAGCCCGTCCAGGGTCAGCCGCAGCACAACCATGGCCGAGGCCGGCTCGGTCAGCACCGAGCTGAAGGTCAGCTCCTCGCTCAGCCGACCCGGCGCGGCCCGGCGGACGCGGTCCAGCCGCACCTGCGGGTCGGGCAGGGTCCCGCCCACCTGACGCAGCACCGTGGTGAAGGTGACCTCCGACGGGGCGACCTCGGTGGCGATGTGCTCGCCCGGCTCCCCGTCGACCCGGAGCGCGACGCCACTCAGCACCCGCACGTCGGCGTGGATGACCCCCTGGACGCTGCTGGCCACGTGGGGCACGATCTCCCCGTCGGCCCGGGACCACGCCTGGGTGGGGGCGGCGAGGGCCACGACGAGGTCGTGCAGGAACGGTTGCAGGGGCTGCGGCATCCGTCCATGCTGGCACACCCGTACGCGGCGGGGGCCACCTCGGCGAGGGGCGGCACGTCGTACCGTCCTGTCCGGCTGAGCGCCCGTCCGAGCCGGTCCCCGCGGCGGTGAGAGAATGCCGTCTTGTGTCTTCCCTTCCTTCGCTGCTGAGCGCCCGGGTCGAAGCCGTCACCGGGATCGACCCCGAGCTCCGGCCGGCCACCAAGCCTCAGTTCGGCCACTTCCAGTCCAACGTGGCGCTGCGCCTGGCCAAGACCGAGGGCAAGCCGCCGCGGCAGGTCGCGGCCGAGGTCGTGGCGCGGCTGCAGGTGTCCGACCTGTGCGAGCCGCCCGAGATCGCCGGCCCCGGGTTCATCAACTTCCGGCTGCTGAACAGCGTCCTGGCGGACGCGGTCAGCGACCAGCTCGCCGATCCGGCGGTCGGGCTCGGCACCAGTCCCGAGCCGCAGGTCGTGGTCATCGACTACTCGGCGCCCAACGTGGCCAAGCAGATGCACGTCGGCCACCTGCGGTCCACCATCATCGGTGACTGCCTGAACCGGGTGCTGACCGCGGTCGGTCACCGGGTCATCCCGCAGAACCACGTCGGGGACTGGGGCACCCAGTTCGGGATGCTGGTCGAGGAGATCCTGGCCGAGGGCATCGACGTCGGCCAGCTCACCCTGGCCAGCGCGGAGGACCTCTACAAGCAGGCCAACGCCCACTTCCGCGCCGACGAGGAGTTCGCCACCCTGGCCCGGCAGCGGGTCGTCGCCCTGCAGTCCGGCGACCCCGTCACCCGGGCGATCTGGCGTCAGCTGATCGACATCTCCCTGGCCGGCTTCAACGAGGTCTACGCGCGTCTCGACGTCAAGCTCACCGACGAGGACATGGCCGGGGAGTCGATGTACAACGACGACCTGGAGAACGTGGTCGCCGACCTCGAGAACTCGGGTGCCGCCGTGATCGACGCAGGTGCGCTGTGCGTGTTCAGCCCCGGCTTCAACTCCCCGATGATCGTCCGCAAGAGCGACGGCGGGTTCGGCTACGCCGCGACCGACCTGGCCGCGGTCCGGCACCGGGTCCGCGACCTGCACGCGCACCGGCTGATCTACGTCGTCGGCGCCCCGCAGGCGTTCCACTTCGACCAGGTCTTCACCGTGGCCCGGCAGGTCGGGTTCCTGCCCCCCGAGGTCTCGACCGAGCACGTGGCCTTCGGCCAGATCCTGGGCCCGGACGGCAAGAAGTTCTCGACCCGGGAGGGCACCGCGGTGACCCTCACCTCCCTGCTCGACGCCGCCGACGCCGAGGCGGCCCCCCCGGTCGCCCTGGCCGCCATCAAGTACGCCGACCTCTCCACCGGGCTGAACAAGGACTACGTGTTCGACGTCAGCCGGATGGTACAGACCTTCGGGAACACCGGCCCCTACCTGCAGTACGCCCACGCGCGAATGGCCCGGGTGCTGCGGAACGCGGTCGAGGAGGGTCTGCTGCCCGCCGGGGACGCGGCGTCCGCGGTCCGGGTGACCCGGCTGGACGAGCCGCAGGAGCAGACCGTCGCCCTGCTGCTGTCCGGCTTCGGCGAGGTCGTGGACGAGGTCGCCGCGACCCTCCAGCCGCACAAGCTCTGCACCTATCTCTACGACCTGGCCCGGGCGGTGTCGGCCTTCTACGAGGAGTGCCCGGTGCTCAAGTCCGAGGGCGACGTACGGGCCTCCCGCCTTGCCCTCTGCCTCGACATCAAGCGGGTGCTGGCGGCCGGCCTGGACCTGCTGGGCATCGAGGCCCTGGACCGGATGTGACCCACGGGTCGCACCCGGGCACCCGATGCTGATCCTGCTGCCCCCCTCGGAGGGCAAGGCCGCTCCAGCCCGCCGCGGCCGCGCGGTCGACCTGGCCGGCCTGTCCGCGCCCGAGCTCACCCCGGCCCGGGTGGCCGTACGGGACGCGCTGGTGCAGGCATCGGCCGGTCCGGACGCCCTGGAGCGGCTCGGTGTGGGCGCGGGGCTGGCCGCTGAGGTCGCCCAGAACACCCGGTTGGCCACCGCGGCCGCGGCCCCGGCCATCCGGGTCTACGCCGGGGTGCTGTTCGCGGCCCTGGACTACAACGGTCTGAGCCCGGCCGCCCGCCGCCGGGCCTCCCGTACGGTGCGGGTGCAGTCCGCGCTCTGGGGGCCGGTCCGGCCGCTGGACCTGATCACGCCGTACCGGCTGTCGATGGGCACCAGCCTGCCCGGCGTCGGACCGCTCGCCGCGTTCTGGCGCTCCCGCCTCGACCCGGTGATGGTCGAGGCGGCCGGGACCGGCGTGGTGGTGGACTGCCGGTCCGCGACGTACGCCGCCGCCTGGCGCCCCGCCGGCGCGGTGGCCCGCCGAACCGTCGCCGTGCGGGTGTTCACCGAGGTGGCCGGGCGGCGCACGGTGGTCTCGCACGCCGCCAAGCACACCCGCGGGCTGGTCGCCCGGTGGCTGCTGGAGGCGCCGAGCCCACCGCGTACGCCGGCCCAGGTCGCCGCCGTGATCGCCGACCATGCACGAGTCGAGCTCCTCGACCACGGCCGACCGGGCTACAGCCTGGACGTCCTGCTCTGACCGGTTGCCCGCGTCGGGTTCAGCTGAGGAACGGGTCCGGGTGCACCCGGCGGTCCACCGCCAGCCACGCCGCGCCGACGATGCCGGCCGTGTTGAGGAGCTTGGCCGGGACGACCGGGGTCTTCAGCTTGAGCTTGTCCAGGAACTTGTCGGAGTCCTTGCTGACCCCGCCGCCGATGACGATCAGGTCGGGCCACAGCAGCGCCTCGAGGACCTCGTAGTAGCGCTGCAGGCGCTTGGCCCACTCGCTGTAGGACAGGCCCTCCTTGTCCTTGACGCTGGAGGCGGCCCGGGACTCGGCGTCGTGGCCGTCGATCTCGAGGTGACCCAGCTCGGAGTTGGGGATCAGGATGCCGCGGTTGAGGATCGCGGTGCCGATCCCGGTCCCCAGGGTGGTCAGCACGACCAGGCCCGGGTGGTCCTTGGCGGCGCCGTAGTGCACCTCGGCGACCCCGGCGGCGTCGGCGTCGTTGACCAACACGATGTCGCGGCCCAGCTCGGCCTCGAACACCTTCTCGGCCTCGCAGTCGATCCAGGACTTGTCGATGTTGGCCGCGGACCGGGTCTTCCCGTGGGTGACCACCGCGGGGATGGTGATGCCGATCGGGGAGTCCGTCCCGATGGTCTCGCCGAAGTGCTCGACGATCTGGCGCACGACCTTGGCCACGTTCTCCGGGGTCGACTTCTTGGGCGTCTCGATCCGCAGCCGCTTCCCGGCGAGCTCGCCGATCTGCAGGTCGACGGGGGCACCCTTGATGCCACTACCGCCGATGTCGATCCCGAGGACGGGCGTGCTGGGTACGGGTGCGTCGGTCATGGCCGTGAGCCTAGCGAAACCCGGTCCGACGGGGGAGGCTGGCTCGGACTGGCAGACTCCGGGGGTGAACCGTCCCGCTCTCGCCCAGGCCTCTGTGGTCGTCGACGCCCCGGTTGCGGCCGTGTTCGACCTGCTGGCCCGTCCCTCCCAGCACCACGTCTTCGACGGGTCCGGCACCGTCCGGGAGGCCGCGCCGGGCAGCCCCCCGCGCCTCAGCCGTGGGGCGAGGTTCGGGATGCGGATGCACTGGGGTGTGCCCTACACGATCCGCAACGAGGTGGTCGAGTTCGAGGAGGGCCGCCGGATCGCCTGGCGCCACCTGGGTGGCCACGTCTGGCGCTACCTGCTCGAGCCGGAGGGGGAGGGACGGACCCGGGTCACCGAGCAGTTCGACCCGAGCGGGTCCCGGGCCCCGCTGCTGCTGGCGGTGATGGGCTCGACCGAGCGCAACCAGGGCGCCATCGAGGCCACGCTGGACCGGCTGGTCGCCTGGGGCGCCCGGGGGCACTGAGCCGCGCTCACAGAGCGCGCTGCCACCACTCCACGTCGATCCACCGGCCCTGCTTGAAACCGGCCTCGGTGAAGGTGCCGATCGGGGTGAACCCGAGGCGTCGGTGCAGCCGGGCCGAGGCGTCGTTGGGGAGAGCGACCCCGGCGTACGCGCGGTGCAGGTCCTCCTCGGCGACCAGGCGGTCGAGCAGGGTGCCGTAGAGCAGGCTGCCGACCCCGGTCCCGGTCTGCTCCGGATCCAGGTAGACGGTGGTCTCGACCGAGGCCCCGTACGCCGGCTTGGCCCGGAACGGCGAGCTGGTGACGTAGCCGACCACCGCCCCGGCCCGCTCGGCGACCAGCATCCGGTGCGGCCCGGTCGGGTGGTAGTGCGACCACCAGTCCGCCCGCTCCGCGACCGTGAACGGCTCCAGGTCGAAGGTCGCGTGGCTGTGCCGGACGTAGTGGTTGTAGATCGCGGTCAGCTCGGGCAGGTCGGCCTCGACGGACGTGCGGACCCGCAGCTCGGTGGCGGGCGTGGTCATGCGGCCAGCTGGCGCAGGCACCAGCCGTAGAGGGCCGGGTCGAAGGCGTACGCGTTGGAGAAGTAGAAGCCGTAGAAGCGGCGGTAGACCCCGATCCAGTACGGCACCGCGTCGCCCCAGCGCTGGACGGCCAGGGCCTCCAGCCACGCCGCGTCCTCGGCGGCGCCGGGGTAGCCCTCCAGCTCGACGAAGGCCACCGCCCCGGTCAGGTCCATCAGGGGGTCCCCGGTCACGGTGTGCGGGCTGAAGTCGCCCAGGCCGGTGACCACCGGGCTGCCGTCGGCGCGCGGGCTGACGTAGGCGTTGGGGGCGCAGATGTCCCCGTGCACCACCGCGGGGGTGACGACCCGGGCGGACAGGTCGCGGTGCAGCTGGTCCCAGACCGCGGCCACGTCGGGCCGGTCGCGGGTCAGCTGGTCCCGGCTCTCGCGGGTCGGCCCGGCCAGCATGGCGTCGGCCAGGGCGACGAGGGTGGGGAAGGTCTGCGGGGCGCCGTCGCCGACCAGGCGGGCGAAGCCGGGGACGGGTGCGGGCAGCCGCTGGACCGCGGCGGCCGCGTCGAGCAGGCTGGCCAGCGCCGTACGCCGCTCGTCCACCTCGGCGGTGGCCAGCCAGGGGGAGAGGTTGCGGCCGGAGAACCGGCGGTCCACGGAGTACACCCGGCCGGCCCGCTGACCGAGGTCGGTGATGACGGGGAGCTCGAGGCCGATGTCGGTCCGGCCCCAGAACTCGTACAGCCCCCGGAGCTGGGTCGCGGTCGGCAGCGGTGCCTCGTGGCCGGACCGGTAGAGCCGGAGCACGAGCTCGCGCTCCTGGTCGGGGCGGTGGTCGAGGGCGAAGACCTCGCTCTCGCCGCCGGCACCCAGCAGCCGGTCGCGGCTGGTCCCGAACGCGGCGAGCAGGTCGTCCTCGGCCCGACGGTCGGTTGACCCGGCCCCGACCTGGTCCACCGGGACGCGCTCCCGGTCCGCGGTGCGCGCGGCCCGGGCCCGGTCGAGCTGGCTCAGGGCCAGCTCCCGGGCGTCGGCGACCGCGAGCTCCTGGGCGACGGCGTTCACCGGCCCGCGGGGGGTGTCGATGTGGACGTTGGCCAGCCGCAGCCGACGCTGCAGCGGGCCCTGTTCGATCCGGACCGACTGGGTCTTGGCGTGCGGGACGATGTCGCGGACCCGGTTCAGCCAGCCGTGCTCGGTGACGATGGCCCGCTCGTTCCAGCCGTAGTGCAGGGTCCAGAAGTCGTACCAGCGATACCACCGGGGCCGCTGCGGCATCGAGTGCATGGTGATCGCCCCGAGGTCGAAGGCGGGCAGCACCCGGCCCAGGGCCAGCTCGACCTCGGCGCGGGTCGCGACGGGCAGCAGCACCGAGGTGGCGGCGGTGTCGTTGTCCTCGCCGCTGGACCGGCCGTAGCCCACGATGTCGACGTCGCCCCGGGACCAGCCCATCCGCCGCCACAGCAGCGGCTGGGTGATCTTGACGCCCTGGATGCGGTCGATCGGGACCGACTGGCTGGTGAGGTTGGTCAGGCCACGGGTCACCCGCAGCCCACGGGTCGACTCCGAGAGTGTGAACCGGAACATGGCCACGACCCGGCGGCCCACCAGCGAGACCGCCCCGAAGAGCAGCGGGATGAGCCCGGTCAGGGCGTAGCCGGAGACGCCCAGGGTGGTGGTCAGGGTCAGGGCGAGGACGGTGATGACGGCCGAGATGAGCCACTCACTGGAGAGGAGGAACCCGAGGACGAGGCGCTGGGGCGGCACCACGACCAGCGGGTGGTCGCGGGCGGCGAGGTCGGTGAAGGCGCTGGTGGGGGAGGAGTCCACGTCGCTGAGCCGGGTGCGTTGGCCGTGGGCCCGGGTCAGCAGGTAGTCGCGCAGGGCGGCGGCCTTGCTCCGCCGCAGGTAGCGGAGCCGGGTGGTGCTGTCCCCGGCGCCGGCCTCGAGCCGGAGCTCGGCGAGCCCGAACATCCGGGCGGCCAGGGGCTGGATCAGGTCGACGGACTGCAGCCGCTCGAACGGGATCTTCTTGGAGCTCTTGAACACGGCCCCGGTCTCGATCCGCAGCTCGTCGTCGTCGATCACGAAGCGGGTGAACCACCAGCTGACGAAGCCGGCGGTCGCGGCCAGCAGCATGGCGGCCAGGATCAGCAGCAGCAGCCAGGCCAGGTTGGTGACCGGGAACCGGTTGTCCCCCGAGCCGTCGGGGATCAGCTCGCGGCCGAGACCGAAGGCGAGGGCCACGAAGACGAGCCAGCCCCTGATGAACGGGGTCAGCGGGTGCGGCCGCTCGGTCTGCTTGACCGTCGGGGCGCCGGGGACGGCCGGGGCGAGGTCGGAGCGGGGGTCGGCGGACGCAGGCTCGACCCGCAGGTCGGGGCTGTCGGGGGGTGGGGTGGCGGTCACAGGCCGGAGGCGTGCGCCTCGCCCAGCTCGGTCAGCCGGTCCCGGAGCCGGGCGGCCTCGGCCGGGGGCAGGCCGGGGATGGTCGCGTTGGTCTCGGCGCTGGCGGTCTTCAGGGTCACACTCGCCAGCCCGAAGGCCCGTTCCAGGGGGCCCGAGCCCACCTCGACGAGCTGCATCCGGCCGTACGGGACGGCGATCAGCGAGCGGTAGAGGACGCCGTGGGTGATGTAGAGGTCGTCCTCGCGCTCCACGTAGCCCCACGCCCGATAGCTGCGCTGGTTGAGCAGCGCGCGGATCGCGATGATGATCGCGGCGATGCCCCAGATGACCGCCGAGATCCACCAGACGCCGGAGACCACCCCCACGATCACCGCCGGGATGCTGAAGACGATCGGCACGACGATCAGGGTGCTGAGCAGACGCAGGGAGCGGTAGCGGGGGGAGAGGCGCTGCCACTCGTACGCCGGGGGCGCGAAAAGTTCGTCCATGACAGTCTCAGGCTACGCGGCGGGGCCGGAGGCGCAGGCGCGTCGCCCGGTCACCGACGGGGTTTGGGCGAGGGCGGCTTGGGCCCGCGGACGTTGACGCCGCCGAACAGGGCCAGACCCTTGATGACCAGGACGGGCGCGCCGGGATCGGTCTCGGTGACCCGGCGGATGTCGCTGCCGCCGAAGATGCCGATGGTCTCGTCCCGGACGGTCATGCCGGCCGGGACATGGACGTCGAGGCCGCCGAAGCACGAGAGGGCCACGATCTCGGTGGTCCGGCTCTCCAGGATCGCCTCGGTCAGGTCGAGGTCCACCCCGCCGAACACGGCGATGGTCTTCAGGCTGCGTCGGACGCGCCACCGACCCTTGCGGGTGGTCCCGCTGAAGACCGCCACCATCACATCCGAGTCTCCGGTGGGGTGGGTCGTGTCGAGGGTGTAGGTCGTCGGCGTCGCCGGGGTCAGGCCGGTCGACGCGGACGGGGGGCGGCTGGGTCGGACGTCGCTGGTCAGCGGGGCGAGCTCGGCGAACGTCCGGGAGCGCAGGGCCTGGTCCAGGCGTTCTTCGTGCTCCTCGGCGGTGAGGCGGCCCTCCGCGTACGCGGTGTTCAGGATGGCCGCCACCTGCTCGCGGTCGCGGTCGGAGGCGCGCAGGTGGCCGTTCGGCACCGGGGCGTCCGGGCCCGGCTCGGGCAGGCGGTCGGTCATGGGCCCACGCTATGCCGCGGCGGGGGTCGGGTGGAGGCGGGCGGTGCGAAGGTCCGGAGGCGGCCGCACCTTTGTGCGCAGCCGCGTGCGTACGGAGCCGTCCGCCGCCCACCGGGAGAGCGAAGGCGCTGGTCCGGGCCCCGATGGGCTATGCTTTCCGGGCGGCTGAGCCGCCTGCGGATGTCGTACAATGGCAGTACATCAGCTTCCCAAGCTGAGAATGCGGGTTCGATTCCCGTCGTCCGCTCCAGCGTGAAAAGACCTCGTCACCGGCAGGATCGCGACCAGGCGAGTCATCCTTGACGAGGGTCAGGCTATGGTCGTTCCCCCGACTTGCGCCACCGTCCGCACGACCGGGCGTGCCGAAGGCTGATCGCGTCCGCCGCATAGCTCTGGTGCTGGCCACGTGCTGGGTACGCTCCGCGTCGCCACCCAAGACTAGACGATGCGCATCGCCCCGAACCGGGCTTCCAAGTCCGGGAGCCAGGAGCGGTCGAAACTCAGACCGTAGCTCCTGCAGAGCTCATAGACCTCTTCCTCGGTCGACGCCGATGGGGTTTGGAGCATGGCGGCCACGTGGTCGAACAAGCGCTCAAAACCGGCAGGAGAAATGACCTCGAGAATTCGCGACGGTCCGGGCCCAGGGTTCCACAAGGTGTGCAGGACGTTGCGCGGCTTCCAGATATATGAACCGGCGACCGCTTCTATCTCCTGGTCACCGACGCGGGCCCAGACCGTGCCTTCGAGGACGAATGACAGCTCATCCTCGTGCTGGTGGATATGCGGATCCACGAGCACGCCCGGCTCGATCGGATGCTCCACGATCGCGAAGCTTCCACCGGTTTGCTCGCCGCGCACTTTGAAGTGAACGCCCATTCCGCCCAGGTCGACCACATCTCCAGCACCGGGAGGCAGGTAAGCGTCGGCGTTCTGCATGGCTCACCGTACTGCCCTCTGGAGCGGCGCGGGTTGGGGTGGAGGCCTCTGGCGCGAGGCAGAGGTCACCACAACGTCGTCGAGTGCCAACGCTCACGGGCGAAGGGCACTAACCTCTCTGGTCCGCGCGAGGAGTAGTTACGTCGGCCGGTACGTCAGCGAAGAGGCGCTCCTCGTCCAAGGCTGAGGTCTGCACCACGATGACGTCGCACACCGCGTTCCTCACCACCTTGGCCGGGACGGACCCGAGCTGCTCGCCCTCCGCGGCGCCCAGCCCGCGGTTGCCGACGACGATCACGCTGGCCGGGTTCGATCCGACCGTGTCGAGCAGGGCCTGGGCGGGGTCGCCCTGGTAGAGCCGCTGCTCGATGTATCGGGCGCGCTGTCTGGTGAGGCTGGTGACCGAGGATTCCAGCGCCCTACGAGCGGCGTCGGCGCCAATGAGGTCGCGGTGCCCCCCGGAGGGGCTGGTCCGAGCGTCCGGAGCCGCCTCGGTGTACGCCGTCACGACGATGAGCTGAGCCTGGGCCGCTTGTGCCACGTCAGAGGCTCGGTCGACGGCGTACTGGCTGGTCGCCGTGCCGTCGGAACCGACCACGACCCGGTCGTAGACGGTGATGCTGCGCTTGCCGCCCAGCGGCATGATCGGCGACTCGTCCGCCTCGTTCGGCGGGTTCACCCACAGCATCGCCACGGCACCGATGGCCAGCAGTGCGCCAGCCAACATCATGGCGTTGGAGCCTTTCCCGCCGAGGAGGTTCTTGAAGATCCAGCCGAAGGTGACCGTCTCGATCAGCATCGGCACCACGATCATCATGTTCAGGATGCCCATGTAGACGCCGGTGCGCTTGGCCGGAACCATGCTGGCGACCATCAGGTAGGGAACGCCGACCGCGCTGGCCCAGAAGATGCCGACGCCGATCATGGGCACCAGCGCCAGGTACTGGTTGTGGATGTTGGCCAGCCCGATGAGGGATATCGCGGCAAGGCCGAGCGCGGCGGCATGCACCCGCTTGGCACCGATGCGCTGGGCGAACCCCACCAGGAACAGGGCGGAGATCATGGTGACGAAGTTGTAGGCGCCGTTCTGCAGGCCGCTCCAGGCGATGGCGTCGTCCCAGGCCGGCCCCCCTTGCTCGGGTGTGGTGTTGAAGACCGTCTCACCAAGGCTGACAGCCAGGAACTGCCAGTAGATGAACATGGCGTACCACTGGAAGAGGAAGACGACACCGATCTTGTGCATGGCCACGGGCATGGTCTTCACGGCGTCGGTGATGTCGGCCAGAGCGTGGCGGATGCCCTTCGGTGCGTTTCGGATCTCAGCGAGGTCCTCGTCCGAAGGAGTCAGCTCTTTGGTGCGCGCCATCGCCGTCAACACGGTCACCAGAATGCAGACGACACCGATCATGAACACCGTGTACATCCAGTAGGGCACGCCGTTGCCGGCGGTCTTGTCGAGCGCGGACACCTTCTGGAGCACGAACAGTGACACATTGGCCAGCACGGCGCCCGCCCCGGTGAACATGCTCTGGGTCAGGAACCCGCGCGCCAGTTGCGACTTCGGCAGCCGGTCCGAGATGAACGCCCGGTACGGCTCCATGGAGGTGTTGTTGCCGGCGTCCAGCAGCCAGAAGCACACGACGCCCAGCCACAGGGCACCAACGAAGGGAAACGCGGCAAGGATGAGCGCGCACAGGATCGCCCCACAGGTGATGAACGGACGGCGTCGACCCCAGCGGGGGCTCCACGTCCGGTCACTGATGGCGCCGATCATCGGTTGGATGATGAGGCCGGTGACCGGTCCTGCCAGGTTCAGCAGTGGCAGCTGCTCCGGTTTGGCCCCGATCAGGAGGAAGAGCGGGTTCACCGCGGACTGGGTGAGGCCGAAGCTGAACTGAACCCCGAA
>JAOPXW010000243.1 GCA_025964935.1 Friedmanniella sp.
GAAGAGGATGTCCTCGACCACCTGGGGCGGGAGGCCGGCGATCAGCGCGTCGATCTGGTCCGGGGACAGCCGCAGGCTCTCGGGGGCCCAGTGGTCGAAGGTCTCGGCGTACTCCCGCACCGCCTCGTCGCCCCGCCGCCGGATGTCGGCGACGATGCCCTGCACCCGTTCCCGCACCTCGTCCTGGCTGCTGTCGGCGAACGACTTCGTCCGGGCGGTCTTGAGGTAGGTCGGCACACTGGCTCCTGAGGCGTTGGACATACGTATGCCACCAGTAAATCGGGACTGGTGTCTGAGGTCAAGGTCCGACGGGCAGCCGCTATGCTGCCCCCAGCAGTCCGCCCCCGTCCCGTCCGAGGAGACCCGCATGGTCGCGACCAGCCGTGACGTGGCGCGCCTGGCCGGGGTCAGTCAGCCCACCGTGTCCCGGGCCCTGCGCAACAGCCCCAAGGTGTCGGAGGCGACCAAGCTCCGGGTCCGCGACGCCGCCGCCGCGCTGGGCTACGTGCCCAGCGAGACCGGCCGGGCGCTGTCCAGCGGACGGACCCGGCGGATCGGGCTGCTGCTGACCGACCTGGACAACCAGTTCTATCCCCACGTGATCGCGCCGATGCACCGCGAGCTGGAGGCGCTGGGCTACCAGCTGGTCCTGCAGACCGAGTCCTCCGACAGCGGCAAGGTGGCCGAGCGGCTGCTGGCCAACGCTCTGGACGGGGTGCTGCTGGCCACCACCACGGTCGACTCGGTGCTGCCCGTCCGGCTGCGCGACCGGGGTGTCCCGCTGGTCTACTTCAACCGCACCTCGACCTCGGTGGACGCCGACTCGGCCGAGGTGGACGCCGAGCCGGGACTGCAGCAGCTGGCGCAGCGGATCCTGGCTCTGGGTCACCGCCGGGTGGGCGCCATCTTCGGGCCCAGCAACACCAGCACCGCCGCGCACCGGGAGTCCGCCCTGCGGGAGGCCCTGGCCGTCGGCTCGGTCACCATCAGCAGCGCACTCAGCCACCGGGGCCCGTTCGAGGTGGAGACCGGCTACGCCGGCGCGCGGCGGCTGCTGGAGCGGGAGGACCCGCCCACGGTGATCGTCTGCGGCAACGACGTGGTGGCGTACGGGGCCCTGAACGCGGCCTACGACCTGGGTCGGTCCGTGCCCGGTGACGTCTCCATCGTCGGGTTCGACGACCTGCCGCCGGCCCGGTGGCCGTTGCTGCAGCTGACCACGGTGGCCTTCGACCTCGACGCGATGGCCCGGTCCGCGGCCGCCCTGCTGGTGGCCAGGATCGAGGGCGGGCCGGACGCGCCGTACCGGCACGAGTGGTTCCCCAGCCGGCTGGTCGAGCGCCGCACCCTGGGCGTCCCGCGCTGAGCCGGCCGTTCGCGCGGACGACCCTTGAGGTCTGGGTGTGCATACGGATACACTGCGGCTATCTGCCTCTCGTCGACCAGGAGAAACCATGCCGCTGGACCCGATCGCGTACCAGCCGTACGCCGATCCGGACGCCTTCATCCGTGAGGTGACCGACCTGATCTGGGTGGACCGGGCCATCGGCCACATCCGGGAGAACTACGAGCCCGACTCGATCGTGCACGGCGCGTACGGCACCTCGGTCGGGGTGGACGAGGTGGTCGAGGGCAGCCTGATGCGCATCTCAGCGACCCCGGACCGGATCGGCCAGGCCGAGGACGTCGTCTGGGAGGCCCGGGGGGACGACGCGTTCCTGAGCTCGCACCTGGTGTTCTCCGCCGACCCGGCGACCGACTTCGTCAGCCGGACCATCGCCAACTGCCTCTACCGGCGCGGCCGGATGGTGGAGGAGTGGGTGGTGCGCGACTCGCTGGCCATCGCCCTGCAGCTGGGGCACGACCCGGACGAGGTGGCCCGCAGCGCGGCGTTCATCGGCTACTCCGGCAGCATGACCCAGGCGGCGCCCGCCGACGTGCTCGCCGAGGGTGACTCCGGCCCGCGGCCCGACCAGTTCCGCCCCGAGGCCCAGCAGGTGCTCGACTTCATCGAGCAGGTCTGGAACGGGCGCCATCTGAACCTGGTGGAGCGCTACTGGGTGCGGGACCTGATGCTGCACACCGTCGGCTACCGCACGGTCATCCGGCCCGAGGGCTACCGCCGCGCGCTACTGCGGATGATCCGCCCCTTCCCGGCCGGCCGGTTCGAGGTCCGCGACGTGGTGACCCACTCCGCCGAGCG
Organism: Friedmanniella sp.; assembly: GCA_025964935.1. GTDB lineage: Bacteria > Actinomycetota > Actinomycetes > Propionibacteriales > Propionibacteriaceae > Microlunatus. Next base: position 2,204 of record JAOPXW010000243.1, read on the forward strand.
CTACGCCGGGCTCCGCGTCGCCGTCACCTGGGTCTTCCGCGGCCGCTACAACGGCACCACCGACTTCGGCCCGCTCACCGACTCCCCGGTGGAGATCCTCGGGGTGTCACAGTTCCTGGTGCAGGACGGCCGGCTCGTCCGCGAGGTCCGTGTCTACGACGAGATCGCGCTCCGGACCCAGATCGCGGCCCGCCGCGGCGACATCCCGTACGTCAGCAACAACGTCTACTGACCTCCCCCCCGCGGTGACGGCTCGTCCCGCGGGACCGTCGCGTCCCCGAAAGGAACCCCATGACCGACGTGGTCGTCCCCTCCAGCGAGGTGGCCCGGCGCACCATCCGCCGCTCCGACTGGGTGGCGGAGAACGCCGCCTTCATCGACTGCCGCACCCCGGGCTCGGACCGCAAGTCCAACTACGCCTTCGTCGGACCGGGGGTGTCCCAGAACGCCAAGCAGTTCATCAACCTGAGCGAACCCCACGGCTACAACGTCGGCGCGGCCGGCATGCCGAACGGGGTCAACAACAACCTCCACCTGCACTTCACCGCCGAGGTCTTCATCAACTTCGGGGGCACCTTCCGCATCCGCTGGGGGGTGGACGGCGGCCAGGGCGAGTACGTCAGCCACGACGGCGACGTGGTCTCGGTGCCCAGCTGGATCTTCCGTGGCTTCACCAACGAGGGACCCGACGACGGTCTGCTGCTGACGATCCTGGGTCAGGACGTCACCGGGGGCATCATCTGGGGTCCGTCGGTGCTGAAGGAGGCGGAGTCGTACGGGCTGCACCTGACCGCGGACAACCGGCTCATCGACACCGTGGCGGGCGACGAGCTGCCGCCCGGGGTGCCCCTGATCCGACCGATGAAGCAGGAGTACATCGACGAGCTGACCCGCTACGCCCCCGAGGAGATGCGCGCGCGGGTGACCCAGCCCGACGACCGGCGCTACGGTCGGCGCTCCTTCCTCTGCGCCGGGCTCCCGGGGGGCGGGGCCGAGCTGAGCCTGGTGATCGGCTACGGGATGACCGAGGACCGGCGCGCCGTGCCCCGACTGCACGAGCCGCACAGCTTCAACCTGGCCTGGCTGCGCGCCGAGCCCGGCGAGGGTCTGCTCCGGCACCGGCACCCGCGCACCCAGACCCTGCTGGTCAAGTCCGGCCGCTGGCGGGTGACCCTGAACAGCGGGGCGGACGAGGAGACGGTGGTGCTGGCTGCGCAGGACATGCTGTCGGTGCTGCCGGGCAGCTGGCGGCGGTTCGAGCTGCTGGAGGCCGGGGCCGACGCGGCGACCGAGGGGACGGGGGAGCTCCTGGTGGTCAACGCCGGTGACGACCGGGTCCGGCTGGAGTGGGCACCGGAGGTGGTGGCCGCGGCCGCCGGGGCCGGGTGGATGATCGACCCCAACGGCTACCTGGCCCCGGTCGCGGTGATGGTCACCGCCACCGAGGACGACTGAACGGCCGTCGGGAGGAGCTCCGTGACCAGAGTGGCCGTCGCCCAGCTGTGGATCGACATCGACGACCCGGCCGGCACCCGCCAGGGGCTGGTCGAGGCCGTCGCCGAAGCCGCGGCGTCCGGGGCGGAGGTCGTGGTGCTGCCCGAGCTGGCCACCTCGGGCTACGTCTTCGTCGACGTGGCCGAGGCCAACGCCCGGGCCGAGCCGCTGACCGGGGACACGGTCAGCCTCTACCGCGAGCTGTCGCTGCGCCACGACGTCATCGTGGTGGCCGGGTTCAACGAGCGCTCGCACGGGGAGCGGCCGTACAACAGCCTGGTCGTGGTCGAGGCCGGTGAGGTGCTGGCCTGCTACCGCAAGACGCATCTGTGGGGGACCGAGAAGCTCGTCTTCACCCCGGGCCGGGAGCGCGCGCCGGTCGTCGACACCCGGGTCGGGCGGATCGGGGCGATGATCTGCTACGACCTGGAGTTCCCCGAGATGGTTCGCGACGTCGCCCTGCGCGGCGCCCAGCTGGTGGTCGCCCCGTCCAACTGGCCCGCCGTCCGTGCGGTGGCCGGGGAGCGCCCGCCCGAGGTGACCAAGGCCCAGGCCAGCGCCGCGGTCAACCGGGTGTTCGTGCTCGTGGCCGACCGGGTGGGCCCCGAGCGCGGGGTTGACTGGATCGGCGGCAGCCTGGTCGCCGACCCCGACGGCTACCTGGTCGACGCGCTCACCCTCGGGGAGCCCGCCGTACGGGTGGTCGACCTGGACCTGGACCTCGCCCTGGACAAGAGCGCCGGGGCCTACAACGACGTGATGTCCGACCGGCGGCCCGAGCTCTACGGGTGAGGAGGCCCCACGGGTGCCTCACACGGTTGGTCGGGCTGGGGTCGCCGGACGTCCGGTGAGAGCGTGGTGCGGCCCGTCGAAACGGGTTGCTCCCGTTCGACGCAGAGGCACACAGGTTCTCGAGTGGAGGGTTGACTGATGCGGTTCATGGTGTTCGTCAAGATGAAGGAAGACGTGGGGGACGCACCCACCGCGCTGCACGAGGTGATGGGGCGCGAGCTCTCGGAGGCGTTCGCGGCGGGCTCGATCATCGACGCCGGCGGGCTCTGGCCCACGGCGCAGAGTGTGGAGATGCGGCTGGACGCGGGCGCGATCACGGTCAGCGACGGCCCGTACGCCGAGGCGAAGGAGGTCGTCGGCGGCTACTCCATCCTGGAGGCGCGGAGCCAGGAGGAGGCCGTCGTGGGGGCCCGGCGCGTCCTGCAGATCCACCTGGAGAACTGGCCGGGCTGGGAGGGGTCGGTGGAGGTACGCCGGATCTCCGGCCCCGAGGAGGGGCCGCCGCCACGGTCCTGACCGGGCCGGTCGGGTCTCCCTATGATCAAGCGATGGGAGGCGACGCCACGGCCGCGGTCGGTGCCGAGAGTGCGGACCGTGCGGCCACTGCCGTCGGCGCGGTCTGGCGGCTGGAGTCCACCCGGATCATCGCCGCGCTGACCCGGATGACCCGCGACGTGGCGCTGGCCGAGGATTTCGCCCACGACGCCTTGGTCGCGGCTCTCGAGCAGTGGCCCGCCGAGGGCACCCCGCGCAACCCCGGTGCCTGGCTGATGGCCGTGGCCAAGCGGCGCGCGGTCGACTACTTCCGCCGGGCCGACACGCTGCGGCGCCGGACCCAGGAGCTGGGTCACGACCTGGAGGAGGCGGAGGTGCCCGACCTGGACGCCGCCGTCGACCACATCGAGGACGACGTCCTCCGGCTGATGTTCCTCACCTGCCACCCGGTGCTCAGCCCCCAGTCGCGGGCCGCCCTGACGCTGCGCCTGGTCGGCGGTCTGACCACCACCGAGATCGCCCGCGGCTTCCTGGTCAAGGACGCCACGATCGGGCAGCGGATCTCCCGGGCCAAGAAGGCCCTGGTCGGGGTCGACGTCAGCCTGCCCAGCGGACGCGAGCGGCAGGAGCGGCTGGCCGACGTGATGGCGGTGATCTACCTGGTGTTCAACGAGGGCTACGCCGCCACCGCCGGGGACGACTGGATGCGGCCGGAGCTGTGCCTGGAGGCGCTGCGGCTGGCACGGATCCTGGCCGCGCTGACCCCCGCGGAGCCGGAGGTGCACGGGCTGCAGGCGCTGCTGGAGCTTCAGGCGTCCCGCTCCCGGGCCCGCGTCGGCCCCGACCACCGGGCCGTGCTGCTGGAGGCGCAGGACCGGCGGCTGTGGGACCAGCTGCTGATCCGCCGGGGGCTGGCCGCGCTCGACCGGGCCCAGCGCCTCGGTCGGCCGGTCGGCGCCTACGTCCTGCAGGCGGCCATCGCCGCCTGCCATGCCCGGGCCCACCGGGCCGAGGACACCGACTGGCCCCGGATCGCGGAGCTCTACGACCTGCTCGCCCGGCTCACCGGGGGTCCGGTGGTCGAGGTCAACCGCGCGGTGGCGTACGGGCGGGCGTTCGGTCCTGCGGCCGGGCTGGCGGTGGTGGCCGCGCTGGACGACGACGTCCTGCCGGGCTCGCCGCTGCTGGAGAGCGTGCGCGGGGACCTGCTCGAGCGCGCCGGCCGGACCGCCGAGGCGGCGAGTGCCTTCCGGCGGGCCGCCGCGCTGAGCCGTAACGTCGCAGAGCAGGACCTGCTCCGGCGCCGGGCCGACGAGGTCGGCTGAGCCCGGTGTCGAAACACCGGTCGGTCGTTCGACGCCTTGACATCACCAGTCCCACCAGGAGGCAGACATGACCAGCACCAGCACCCCGACGACCCGCACCGTGACCTCGACCGACGGCACGACCCTGGCGTACGAGGTGCGCGGTCGCGGTCCGGCCCTCGTGCTCGTCGACGGCGCCCTGTGCCAGCGCGCGATGGGACCCTCCCGTGGGCTCACGGCCGAGCTCGGCGACCGCTTCACCGTGTACGCCTACGACCGCCGCGACCGGGGCGACAGCGGCACCGGCCGCTCGCCCTGGTCCGCCGACCGGGAGGTGGAGGACCTGGCGGCGGTGCTGGAGGCCGCCGGGCCCGGGGCGCACCTGTTCGGCGCCTCGTCGGGGGCCGTGCTCGCCCTCGAGGCGGCCCGGCGGGGTCTGGTCGAGGGCCGGGTCGTGGCGTACGAGGCCCCGTTCATCGTGGACGGCAGCCACGCGCCGAACGACCCGCAGCTCCCGGAGAAGGTGCGGGCCCTGGTCGAGGGCGGCCGCCGGGGTGAGGCGGTCAAGACCTTCCTGCGCGTGGTGGGCGCCCCCGCCCCGATGGTGGCGCTGATGCCGCTGATGCCCCCGTGGAAGCGGATGACCGCGGTGGCGCACACCCTGGCCTACGACCTGTCGCTGGTCGTCGGGCGTCAGCAGGGGCAGCCGCTGCCGGCCGGGGCGTACGCCGGGGTCACCGCCCCCACCCTGGTCATCGCGGGCGGGAAGAGCCCCGCGTACATGCGGAACGCCCAGGCCGCGATCGCGGCCGCCGTGCCCGGCGCCCGGCTGCTGACCCTGGCCGGCCAGACCCACATGATCAAGCCCAAGGCCCTGGCCCCGGTGGTGGCCGAGTTCTTGTTGAGCTGACCGTCGGTCGACCGTCGGGCCCGTCAGGCCAGCCGGTGCATCAGGGCCACGTACGTCTCCTCGGTCGCCCCGAGGGTGCTGCGGACGACCAGCGCCGCCGGGCGCCGCGGCAGGAGCGCGAGGAGCTGGTCGTAGAGCGCACCCAGGAAGGCGTCGCCGCCCAGGTCGGCCACCACCCGCCGGTTGTGCCGGGCCCAGGCGCTGTCGTCGTCGGGCCGCGCGAAACGGGCGACCGAGCCCGCCCGGTCGTCCAGCAGCACGACCTCGCGGAAGTCGGCGCCCTGGCGCGCCGCCAGGTCCTCGAAGGCGACGACCTCGTCGAGGTGGGCCAGGTACTGCGGGACGACCACGTCCCGGCCGCCCGCCAGGTGCGCGGCCGCCATGGCCAGGGCCACCGGTCGGAGGACGTCGTGGGTGCGGTTCTCCGGGTCCCGCCAGCCGCCGACGAGCTGGTGCAGGGCGTCGATGTCGAGGTTGAGGGTGCCCGGGTGACGGTCGGCGTAGCGGGCCGACAGGGTGGACTTCCCGATGCCCGGCGGTCCGTTGAGCAGGATCAGGGTCGGCATTCCCCGACCCTAACCGGGTCCGGGGCCTGAGCGTCCAGGCTCAGAGCGGACCCGCTCCGGCCGCGGGGTTCTCGATCACCTCGTGCAGCCGCCGGTTCTGCTCCGGGGTCAGCCAGCGCTGCGCGTGGGCCAGCTCGGAGGCGGCGGCGGCGAGCACCCGGTAGGACGGGAGCACCGACGGCGCCGTCGCGGCAATGGCGCCGAGGTGGCCCGCCACCGTGTCGACGTCGCCCCGGGACACCGGGCCGGTCAGGGCCGACCCGCCGGAGCGCAGCGTGTTGGCCAGACCGGCGGTGACCAGGGGTCCGAGCACGGTCGAGGGCTGGTCGATCCCCGCCCGTTGGAGCAGGTCCGCGGCCTGGGCGAGCAGCACCGTGAGGTGGTTCGTCGCGTGACAGAGGGCCGCGTGGTAGAGCGCCCGCTGGTCCTCGGGCACGACGAAGCCGCCCGCGCCGAGGGTCTCGGCCAGGGCCAGGCCCAGCTCGACCCCGGACGCGTCACCCGTCACCGCGAAACGGGTCTCGGCCAGCCGGCTCACCTCCGTCTCCACGTCACCCGTGAAGGTCATGGCCGGGTGCAGGGCCAGCACCGCGGCCCCCCGCCCGGCGAGGGGCGCGAGCATGTCCGCCCCGTAGCGGCCGCTGACGTGGACGGCGGTCCGGCCGGTCCAGTCCTGGTCGCTGAGGGTCTGGGCGACCTCGGTGAGCGCGTCGTCGGAGACGGCCAGGACGACCACCTCGGCGTCCACGGTGGCCCGGCCCGGCTCGGAGGTGAGCAGCGTGTCGGGCAGCAGGCGGCGGAAGGCCGCCACGTCGGCGGTGGACCGGTGCACGACCGTACGGACGGGGTAGCCGGCCCGGTCCAGAGCACAGGCCAGGGCCAGAGCCACCCGGCCGGAGCCGACGATGCTGACCGCGGGACGGTCGGGCCGCCCCGGACAGGGGGCGGCGTCGGCGGTGGTGGGGTGCGGCACGGGGGTCCTCGGAGCTGGTGGCAGGTCGGTCAGAACCTACCCCAGGCGGTTCGGCCGAGTTGTGGAGAAGATCCGGCTCGGTAGTCCACGCCGGATCTTCGCCAGAACTCAGCCGCCTACCCGGGAGGTGCCTCGCGCAGCACGTCGAAGCGCAGGTGCGACACGGGACCGGCCAGCAGCGGGAGCCGCCGACGCTGCCGCCACAGGACGGGACGGCCGTCGGTGCCCCGGGCCAGGACGTAGCGACGTTCCAGCCGTACGCCCTGGTACGGCACCGCGGTGTTCTCCAGCACGTGTCCGGAGCCGTTCGGCGAGGCGCCCTCGGCCACCTCGGCGTCGGAGACCCCGCCGATCAGCGGGGACCGCGGGCCGCGCCGGACGCGGGGCGGGTCCTGGTTGAGCTCGGCGACCAGGCCCTGCTCGAACCGCCGCGGCAGGGCGGGGTCGGCCGGCAGCCGGTACGGGTGCCAGTGTTCCGGCAGGGTGGTCGAGGGCAGCCAGCTGAAGGCGCGACTGCCCGTCCGGCGCCCCTGCGCCATGGCCAGCGCGGTGTCGGCGTCCGCGGCCAGCCGCACCCCGTCGGCGGTCAGCTCCACGGCCCACATCACGTCCGCGTCCTCGTCCACCCCGAGCAGCACGTCGTCCAGCACGGGCCCGACGACCGGGCTGGCCGCCGTCGGCCACAGCACCAGCGAGGACCGGCCCAGCCCGGTCGTGCGGTAGAGCGACCACGGCCCAACCGGCTCGTCCGGGACGAGCGGGCCGGGGTCCACCGGTGGCGGCAGCAGCACGTCGACCTCGTCGAAGCTGCTGCGGACGGTGACCCGGCCCAGGGTGGCCACCACCCCGATGCCGGGGCCCCCCGCGGCGGGCTCGGGCACCGGGACCAGGAACCAGTCGGTGGCGTGGTCGGCCACCAGCTGGATCAGCAGCGCGGTGGCCAGGTGCGACCGGTCGGGCGGGTAGCCCCCGATGTCACTGGCCCGGTCCTCGATCTGCCAGACCCGCGGCAGCGGCGCCCCCGGGTAGGCGAGCCGGGTCGGGATGATCTCGCGCCGGCCGGGCCCGGACGGGGCCGGCAGGTCGGCCGCCGCGTCGCCGGAGAACCAGTCCACCTCGCCGCCGCCGTGGGCGGGCAGCTCGATCGTGGTGTCGCCCACCCCGAACGAGACCTGGTAGTCCAGCGTCCCCGGTCGCCAGTGGTCGGTGCGGCCCGGGTCGAAACCGGCGAGCGCGGGGTCCCCGGCGGCCACCAGCCCGAGCCGCCAGGCGGCCAGCCCGTCGACCTGCCCGGCGAAGGCGGTCCCGTACGGCTCCGGCAGCGCCCCCGTGAAGGCCGCCTGCTCCCGCTGCGCCACGGTCAGCCCGGCGCCGACCTGACGACCGACCCGCACCCGCCGGCCGACCGTCCACCAGTCCAGCGCGGCGCCCTCGACGATCGCCTCGGCCGGCACCACGGTCGGGTCGAGCCCGTCCACCGGCTGCAGCGGCTGGTGCGTCACCGGGATCCGGACCCCCACCGGGGTGCCGGCGTCCTCACCCACGTGCTCCCCGAGCTGCCACTGCCGACCCAGCAGCCACAGCGGGTCGGCGACCTCCTGGGCGAACCCGCGCTGCAGGTCCCCGAACGGGGCCAGCGGTTCGAGCCGACGCAGCCACTCGTACGTCATCGCTCCTCCAGCAGGGTCGTTCCGACCGGGGTGACCGGGTCCACCAGCAGGGCCGTGGGCAGCAGCTGACCGAGCTCGGCCGGCAGCGGCTGCCGGACCGAGCGGAGCCGGGCCATCCGACGGGCCCGCAGCACGCCGCCGAGCAGGTCGGGCACCTGGTCCGGGGCGTCGTGGTCGGGCGGGACGACGACCAGGATCGCCTGCGGCGGGCGGGCCCGGGGGGCGTCGTAGCCGAAGGCCGCCCAGGTGGTGTGCTGGCCGCTCGGGACGGTCTCGGCCCAGACGTCGAGCGCGACCCGTACGCGGTCCGGCGCCGCCCCGCCCGCGTCGACGGTGAGGGTCAGGTCGCGGTGGGCGTCGGTGGTCGGGTCGCCGGGCTGCCACAGCGGGTCCGGATCGCCGGCGGTCATCGGCCAGGGCTGCTCGGCGGTCAGCTGCACCAGCTCGAGCCGGGCCATCGCGGGCCGTACGGCGGCCACGATCTCCAGCCAGCCGGCGGCGTCGGCGACGGGCTCGGTGGTGGCGGCCGCGCCCGTCGGGCAGGCCAGCGACAGCCCGAGCACGCCCGGCAGCAGGGTGCGGATCCGGTCGGCCAGAGTGGCCACACCGGCGGTGGCGTCGTCCCCGTCCAGCTGGGCCAGCCGGCCGGTCAGGGCCTCCAGGGCCGGCGCCGGGTCCTCGGGCAGGCCCCAGCGGCGGCTGAGCGGGACGGTGTCGGCCT
>JAOPXW010000247.1 GCA_025964935.1 Friedmanniella sp.
CCGCTGGTGACCGAGGTCGCGCTGGTCAGGCTCTGGCCGAGGTTGTCGTTGCGGAGGCCGAGCTGGCCCGTGGCGGAGACGAAGACGTAGCCGAGGGAGCCGCCGGCGGCGTCGCGCAGCCGCAGGAGGTTTGCCTGGTCCGGGCCGGACAGCACGTTGAAGGACAGCGTCGTCCACGCATCCGGATAGGTCGTGGCCAGCGTCTTCTTGACGTACGCGCTGGTACCGGCGGTGCCGGTGGCCGGGTCCGAGCCGGTCGGGGTGCCGCGAGCCGCGTAGGTCCCGTGCGCGACCGGACTGGTCACCACACTGATGCCATTGCGGGTCCCCCAGCTCGCGAGGTCACCGCTCTCGAACCCGTCGGCGAAGACCGGGGTGGCCGCGGTCCCGGTGGTCACCGAGACGGTGGCCGTCGTGGCGGTGTTGCCCGCGATGTCCTTGACGCGGACGGCGTACTGGTAGGTCGTGCCGGCGACGACGGTCGTGTCGGTGTACCTGGTCACCGCACCGAGGGAGGCGATGACCGCGCCGTTGCGCAGGACGTCGTAGCCCGTCACCCCGGTGTTGTCGGTCGACGCGGACCAGGTCAGGGCGGCGCTGAACGCCGTCGGCGAGGTCACCGCGAAGCTGCCGGGGACGCTGGGCGCCGTCGTGTCGACGACCCAGGTGTAGGACGCGGGCTGCGGGTCACTGACCCCGCCGACGCTCGCGACCACCGTGAACGTGTGGGTTCCCTGCGACAGCCCGGTGTAGGTCGCGCCGGTGCCGGGGCAGCTCGTGGCGGTCCCGGCGTCGAGCGTGCAGGCGTACGTGGCCGAAGCCGAGCTCGCGTGGTAGGTGAAGGTCGCCGAGGTGCTGGTCGTCCCGGCCGGCGGCGTCGTGTCGAGGTAGGTCTCGGGCAGCGAGGAGAGGGAGTAGACCTGCTGGTCGAAGGTGCGGCCGGTGGAGTCGGTCGGGGTCACCGTGATCTTCGACCCCTCGACGGTGACCTTGAGGAAGTGGTAGACGTTCGCCTCCGCCGCGGGCGGGCTCGCGGCCCCGCAGGCGGTTCCGGCGGAGTTGGTCGAGGACCACCCGATGGCGTACGCGTCGTTGGCCGCGCAAGCCCCGGTGGACTGGGCCGCTCCCCCGCCGCCGCCGGTGACGTAGGTGGTGAGGTTGGGCAGGTTGGCGGCCGGGGTGTTGCGCTGGTAGATGTGCGCGTGGCCGTTGAAGGCCAGCGAGACGCCGTTGCTCGCCAGCAGCGTGCCCAGGGTGCCGCGGAGCGCGTCGTCAGAGCTCTCGCTCGGCTGGTCGGAGTAGAGCGGGTAGTGGAAGAAGCCCAGCTTGACGTTCGACTTGTGGGCGGCGAGATCGGCCGCGAGCCACTGGTACTCGGGGCTGCTCGTCGACCAGTGCGCCTTGGCCTCGACGGCGTACGGGTCGTTGTTCGTCCCGCCGTTCAGGTCGGCCCAGGCGGCGGTCAGCACGTAGAACCGGACGTTGCCGGCGTCGAAGGCGTACCACAGGTCCGGGTAGGAGGCGACGTTGCTGCCGTCGATCGACGGGTAGGAGGTCATGGTCTGGCTGCCGCCCGAGGTCGCCACGGCGCTGTCCTGCGGCCAGTTCCCGAACTGCGGGTGGACGGCATCGCTGCGGGCGAAGCCGTGGTTGCCGGTGGTGGCGAACATGGGCATCGAGGCCCCCACCCGGGTCCAGAAGTCCGGACCGAAGACCGCGCTGGTCGCGGCACCCTTCTGCTGCAGGTCCCCGTAGTTGCCCTGGCTGCCCGCCGGGTAGGCGTTGTCACCCACGGTGACCGCGAACCGGGCCCCGCTCGAAGCGACCTGGTTCATCAGCTTCGCCGCGTTGGCGTTGTCGCCGTTGCCGTCAACCTCGCCGAAGTCGCCGAACACGGCGAACGACCACGGCCCGCTGTCCCCTGTCGCCACCTGGGTCCGCACCGTCGGCGCCTTGGCGGTCGAGAGCAGATCGGTGGTGCTGAGGAACGGGCGGTAGCAGTAGGTCCCGACCGCCGGGAACGTGACCTTGGCCTTCCACTGGTACTCCACGACCGCGTTCACGGTGATGGTGATCCTGGTCGCCGTGACGGTCTGGATCGGCGTCTGGCCGGAGTCCAGCGAGCACACCGAGCTGGTCGTGGTGCCGACCTTCACGCTCGCGGTGCTGGCCGAGCGGTCGGTGGCGAAGTTGACCAGGACGCTCTTGCCCACCAGGTCGGTCAGGTAGGGGTAGCGCGTGAGCTGGGGGGCCCAGGTGGCCGCGGCCGGAGCCGCGGACACGGCCGCCGACAGGGCGGACAGGTTGCCGGCCCCGTCGCGGGCCCGCACCGTGTAGGAGTAGGAGGTGCCGAGGGTGCCGGAGGCGTCGGTGAAGGTCGGGTCCGGGCCGGTCGTGGAGGCGAGAAGCAGCGTGTCCCGGTAGACGTTGTAGCCGGCGATGCCGCTCGTCGTGTCGGTCGAGGCGGTCCAGGTCAGGTGCACGGCGCTGAAGACCGAGGCGTCCGCCGCCAGCCCCGTCGGCGTGGTCGGCGGGGTGGTGTCGACGATCCACGTCCAGGTCGCCGGCGTGGGGTCGGTGACCCCGTTCGACGTGGCCGTGACAGTGACCGTGTGGCTGCCGGTGGCCAGCTTGGTGTATTTGATCGGGCTGAGGCAGGCGGTGGCGGCACCGGCGTCGAGCTTGCACGTGAAGGTCGCCGGGGCCATCGTGGCGTGGAAGGTCAGGGAGGCGTTCGGCGAGGTGGCGTAGGGCGCGGGACCGGTGTCGATCACCGTGTCGAGCGTCGCCGGGGTGCCGGTGACCGGGGCGCTCGCGGTCGAGCTGTTGCCGGCGTTGTCGACCGCGGTGACGGTGTAGCTGTACGCCGTACCCGTGGTCAGCCCCGAGTCCGTGTACGTCGTCGTCGTCAGGTTGGGGATGGCGGTGCCGTTGCGGGTCAGGGTGTAGCTGGCGATGCCGCTGGTGTCGGTCGAGGCGTTCCACCGTACGGACAGCGACGTCGTCGAGGCCACGGTCACGGTCAGGCCCGTGGGGGTGCTCGGCAGCGTCGTGTCGACCGTCCAGGTCAGCTGGGCCGGGGTGCTGTCGGTGATCCCGCTCGCGGTCGCGCGGACCCGGAACGTGTGCGAGCCCGCCGCCAGGCCGGTGTAGCTCCGCGGGCTGGTGCAAGCGGCGTACGCGGTCGCGTCGAGCTGGCACTCGAAGGTCGACCCGCTGACGGTCGCGGTGAAGGTGAACGAGGCCGTGGTCTGGTTGGTCACCGCCGGGATCGTGGCGGTGATGGTGGTGTCCGGGGCGACTCCGATGGTCGCGGTGGCGGCGGTGCTCTGGCCGCTCAGGTTGCCGACGCCGTCGAGGGCGGCCACGGTGTAGCTGTAGTTGCCGGTGGCCAGGCTGGCGTCGGTGTAGGAGGTCGAGGTGGTGGTCGTCCCGGTGCCGATCCGGGTCCCGTTGCGATAGACCACGTAGCCCGCGACGGCGGTGTTGTCGGTCGACGCGTTCCAGGTCAGGGCCACGGAGCTGGTGGAGGCGGTGGCCGTCAGGTTGGTCGGGACGCTGGGGGCCGTCAGGTCCACCGTCCAGGAGGCGGTGGCGGGGCTCGGGTCGGTCTGACCGTTGGCCGTGGCCCGCACGTTGAACGCGTGGCTGCCGGCCGCCAGACCGGTGTAGGACGTCGGGCTCGTGCAGGCCTTCAGCTGGCCGCCGTCGAGCTGGCACTGGAAGGTGGACCCGCCGGCGGTGGAGGTGAAGGCGAGGGACGCGGTCGTGGCGTTGGTCGGGGACGTCGGGCTGCTGGTGATCGTCGTGTCGGGGGCGCCCGCGATGGTCGCGGAGGCCGCCGTGCTCTGGGCGCTGGCGTTGCCCGCGGTGTCGACCGCGGCGACGGTGTAGCTGTAGGTCCCCGACGCCAGGCTGGCGTCGGTGTACGAGGTCGAGGTGGTCGTCGTCCCGGTCCCGACCCGGGTCCCGTTGCGGTAGACCACGTAGCCCGCGACCGCGACGTTGTCCGTCGACGCGTTCCAGGCCAGGGCCACCGATCCGGCCCCGGCGGTGGCCCGCAGGTTGGCGGGGACGCTGGGGGCCGCGAGGTCCACCGTCCACGACGCGGTGTCCGGGCTCGAGTCGGTCAGGCCGTTCGCCGTCGCCCGGACGTTGAAGGAGTGGTTGCCCGCGGCGAGACCGGAGTAGGACGCTGGGCTGGTGCACGTGGTCAGGGCTGCGCTGTCCAGCTGACACTGGAACGTGGACCCGCTGACCGTCGAGGTGAAGACGAACGAGGCCGTGGTCGCGTTGGTCGGCGAGACCGGCGCGCTGGTGATCGTGGTGTCGGGCGCTCTCACGGGCGGCGCCGCCATCGCGGGCGCGAAACCCAGCCACATGGCGAAGGCGAGCAGTGCCGCCCCCGCCGACCGCCTGGCCGTCCGCTTGATCTGACCGCGTTGGACCATGGCTCTCGCCGCCCCGTTGTTGTTCATTCATCGCCCCCCGGCTGACCCCACTATCGCAGCGATTCAGCCAGATGTCAGCGTGGGAACGTAACTTTTGTCCCCGCCCCGGTCAGCCGGGAAACCTCGTCTGACCAGGGATGTCGACTTTCGCCGGGCTCACCTAGATCAACAGCAGACGAACACGTGACATGTCGATCACCGCAGCCAGGAACGCACCTCGCTCCTGGGCCTCACGGCTCGGGTGGGGACGGCTACCCGCACCCCGGGCAGCCTCACCCAGCGATCGCCGCCAGCAGGGTCCGGTTCACCTTCGCCCCGGGAAGGACCTGCTGGACGTCGGCCAGGCAGGCGGCGGGGGTCCGTCCCGTCACCAGTGCCCCGTACAGGGCGGCCACGGCGGGGGTTCGACTCTGGGCCTGGACGCAGTGCAGCAGGACCGTCCGGCCTTCGGCTCGCAGCGACCTCACGGCGGCGGCCGCATCGGCGAGGACGAAGCCCAGGTTGGGGTTCTTGGCGGGGTCGACGTCGTCCACCAGCCACACCTCGACGTGGTCCTCCGGGCGTACGCCCCGGGCGGGAGCCTGCCGGGCGCCCAGCCGACAGAGGGAGACCACGGCGTCGACCCCGTCGGGTAGCGAGCGCAGGGCGCCCACCCCGCCGAGCCAGACCCCGGTGTCGTGCGGATGCCGGGCGAGGTTGTCCCGGCCCGGCCAGCCGGAGTAGTCGACGGACGCCCCGCTGGGCCAACCCGCCCCGTCCGGGGCGCCGTGCTGAGCCGTGAGGACGGCGAGCCGGACCAGGTCACGGGCCCGGTGGCCCGGCCAGCCGTGCAGCAGCCGACGCCAGCCCGAGGGGACGGCTGAGGCCCCCCAGCGCGCGCCGAGCAGAGCACCCGCGATCGCGGCCACCGTGTCGGTGTCCCGGCCGCCGCGGACGGCGGCTTCCAGGGCGGAGCGGAGGTGGTCCGCCGGGAACCCGGGGTCGGCCCCGAGCTCGGGAACCGGTGTCCGCGAGATCGCCGACCAGGCGCCCTGCAGCGCCTCCACCACCCATCCGTTGTGTCGGAACGCGGAGGGCGGGTGCTCCTCAGCCACCCGGAGCCGCGCAGCCCAGACCTCCCGGCGCGCCGGGGGGAGGTGCTGGAGGCCTTTCTCGAGCCCGTCGAAGGTGCCGTGCAGGACGGCATGCCGGATCGCCAGGCACCACAGGGCGCAGGCCTCCCCCGCCTCGGGATCGGCGTGGGTCAGGGCGCTGATCGCCCGGGCCGCGTCCACCAGCCCGGCGGGGTCGCCCAGGTAGGCCAGGGCCAGCGGCGCCGTCCGCATCAGCGACCCGTTGCCGGCGGTCCGCCCCGTACGGCGGTGCAGCCGCTCGCTGGCCGCCCTGAGATCCGTGGCGGCGGACGCCGAGCCGGGCACGAGGGAGCCGAGGACCTGGCGCGTCTGGACGCCGACGTCGGTGGCCGTGGCCGCCCACTCGACCCAGCGGACTGCGATCCGGTCCTGCGCCTCGGCGGTGCCGAGGTCGGCGCCGTCGGCGGCCACCTCGGCGATGGCGATCGCCATCGAGGTGTCGTCGGTCCAGTCACCGGGCGCCCAGCCGAAGCCGCCGCCTCCGACCATCCCGACGTCGGTGTCGTCGGCGAGCGGGGGGCCGAACTCGTAGCCGGCGCCCAGCGCGTCCCCGGACGCCAGGCCGAGGAGCACACCCGCCGCCCGATCGGACTGGGCGGTGCTGAGGTGGGCGGTCGTGCGGTGGGAAGGGGTCGAGTGGGAAGGGGTGGAGTGGGAAGGGGTGGAGTGGGAAGGGGTCATGGGGTCATCCGCTCTGTCGTGGTGGCTGTGGTCTGGGGGACCAGGGGTGGGGAGAACGAGGGGTCGGGAGAACAGCAGGGGTGCTGGTCACCGCAGGATCGGTGGGTTGAGCAGCCCGGTGCGGCCCGGTCTGAACAGGGCGGCGGGGCGGCCGCGCCCACCCGTACGGGCCGCGTCGGTCCGGTGGACGAAGTGGTGGGAGCCGAGCACCTTGCGGTGGAAGTTGCCCGGATCCAGCGGCCGGCCCCAGATGATCTCGTAGACCTGCCGCAGCTCGCCGATCGTGAAGGTCGGGCCGACGAACGCCGTCGCCAACGTCGTGTACTCGAGCTTGCTGCGGGCCCGCTCGAGCCCGGTGGTCAGGATCAGGTGGTGGTCGAACGGCAGGTCGGTGGCGAGGATCTCGGCCACCGGGAACCAGCGGGCCTCGGCCGCGTCCGTTCCGGCGACCGGCTCACCGAGCCCGGGCAGGACCGCGAGATAGGCCACCGAGACGGTTCGCGCCCGTGGGTCACGGTCGGGCGCCCCGAAGGTGCCCAGCTGCTCCAGGTGGGCCGGCTCCAGGCTGAGCCCGGTCTCCTCGCGCAGCTCCCGACGCACCCCGTCGGGCAGGTCCTCGGTCTGACGCAGGAACCCGCCCGGCAGGGCGAGGCAGCCGAGCCACGGCTGCGAGCCCCGCCGCACCAGCAGCACGTGCAGCTCGTCGTCCCGGATGGTCAGGACGACGACGTCGACGGTGACGTAGACCGGGGGGAAGGGGTGGGCCATCCTGCGCTCAGCAGCCCGAGACGGAGGGCTGCGGGTCGTTCGGGGTGCCACCGCCGTGCAGCGCGGCCAGCATGGGTCCGATGCCGTCGGCCACCTGGAGCACCCGCCCGACGACCGCGCGAAGGTTGTCCTCGCTGACCGCGTCGGCGAGCAGCCGGTACTCCACGAAGACGCAGCCGTGTCCGCGCATGACGACCCGGATCGCCGGGTCACCCGCGTTGATCTCGTTGATCTCCCGGAACACGGCGGCCCGCTTGGGCACGTCCTGCGCCGCCAGCGCGAAGACCTGGACGCCGTACGGCTCCTGCAGCTCGGGGCGGACCCAGCCGAGCGCCGTGTCGCCGTGCACCGGGAAGTCCCCGTCGACGTCGGGTGCCACAGGGCCTCCGCCGATCGCGGTCACGAGGGCCTGGACATAGGTGGTGAACCAACGGTGCTGGGTTTCGGTGCTGATGCTCATGGTGCCTCGTGGGGCGGATCATTCCAACAATCCAGAGGCTATCTTGTCCCTCTGACAATTTCTGGGGGTCGGTCCGACCGGCCGCCCCGGGGAGCCGCACGGCCCGGGCGGCTACCCGTCCCCGGGTAGCCTCGCCCCGCGATCGCGACCCACGCAGCAGGCACAACCGGGCCGTCCCCCACGGTCGAGCCGACGCGACGGGTGAGGAGGAGACATGCCGGAGGGCCACACCCTGCACCGGTTGGCGCGCACCCTGAACCGGGCGTTCACCGGCACCTCACCGCAGGCGTCCAGCCCGCAGGGCCGGTTCACCGAGGGCGCGGCCGAGCTGGACGGCGCGGCGTACGGGGAGGCGTACGCGCACGGCAAGCACCTGTTCGTCGCGTTCGCCGACGACCGCTGGCTGCACGTGCACCTCGGTCTGATCGGCAAGCTCACCGTCGGCACGGTCCGCCCGCCGTACGGCGCCGTCCGGCTCCGGCTCGCCACCGACGAGACCGCCGGCGACCTGCGGGGCCCGATCGTCTGCGCCCTGCGCACCGGCGACGAGATCGCCGCCCAGATCGCCCAGCTCGGCCCGGACCCGTTGCGCGCCGACGCGGATCCCGACCTCGCGTGGGCCCGGATCCACCGCTCGCGGCGGAGCATCGCCGCCCTGCTGATGGACCAGGAGATCCTGTCCGGGGTCGGCAACGTCTACCGCGCCGAGGCGCTGTTCCGGGCGCGGGTGGACCCCTTCCGACCCGGCACCGACCTCGGGCGGGACACCTGGGACGCGCTCTGGACCGACCTCGTGGAGCTGATGCCGCTGGGGGTGAGCACGGGGCGGATCGACACCCTGGAGCCTGAGGACCTGGAGGCGCACCAGAGTGCGAACCCGGGCCGGCGCCGGGGCCGGGTGTATGCGTACCGGCGGACGGGCCGGCCCTGTTACGTCTGCGGGTCCCCGATCCGGACGCAGGTCGTCGACGGGCGCAACCTGTTCTGGTGTGCCGAGTGCCAGCCGGGGCGCCGAGCCCACTGAGGGGGGATCAGGTCGCGGGGTCCTCGTCGCCACCGCCGGGCCGTGATCGGGAGCTGTCCTCGTCGGCGGCGTGCAGCCACGCCATCCCCTGTCGCGCCAGGTCGTCGGTCGGGCGATGACCGGTGACCGCGGTGACGAAGCCGTCCCGGTCCAGGACCAGCACCCGGGTCGGGGTCACCGCCGTGACCGTGGCCGTCCGCGGCCCCGACTCGAGCAGGGCGATCTCGCCGAACGAGTCCGCCGGACCCAGCCGGCGGATCTCGTGGCCGTCCCGGGAGACCACGGTCTGCCCGTCGGCGATCACGTAGAAGTCGTCCGCGGGCTCGCCCTGCCGGACCACGACCTCTCCGGCCCGCAGCTGCTGGCTGCGGGCGCTGCGGGCCAGGCGCTCGACCCCGACGAGCGACATGGCCGCGAAAAGTCGCACCCGTTGGAGCAGCTCGACGTCCTCGGCCCGCCCGCTCGCAAAGGTGTCCAGCCGGCTCAGCCACCGCCAGGTCAGCACCGGGGTGAGGGCGAGCGCGGCGCCGGTCGCCACCATGGCCCCGGTCAGCCCGAGGCCAGCGACCAGCGGCGGCGCGGCGAGCGAGCCGAGGGCGATGACCGCCGCACACAGCGCGTTGAAGGCCCCCCACGCACGGCCGGCGAGGTGGTCGGGCACCAGCCGGTTGACCAGGGTGTACCCGGAGACGTCGAGGAGGGCGTTGCCGAAGCCCAGGACCGCGAGCGCACCCGAGGCCACCGCCGCGGTCGGCCAGAGGCCGGTCACCACCACCGGCAGACCCCACAGGGCGATGCCCAGGGCGATCCAGCGACTCGCCCGCCGCGGGCCCAGCCCCAGGGCGACGACGGACCCGACCAGCCCCCCGACGCCCATCGCGATGAAGAGGCTCCCCGCCCGGGACTCCGACCCGCCCACCATCGACGTCGCCACCAGGACCACGAACACGTTGAGCAGGCCGCGCATGGTGGTCTGGCCGAGGAACAGGGAGATGGCCAGCCGCAGACCCGGCCGCGCGAAGACGCCGAACCCCGCCA
>JAOPXW010000253.1 GCA_025964935.1 Friedmanniella sp.
ATGCCCGTCGAGGACGTCTTCACGATCACCGGTCGTGGCACCGTCATCACCGGTCGTATCGAGCGCGGCATCGTCAAGGTCAACGAGACCGTCGACATCATCGGCATCCGCACCACCAAGCAGACCACCACGGTCACCGGTGTCGAGATGTTCCGCAAGCTGCTCGACGAGGGCCAGGCGGGCGAGAACGTCGGTCTGCTGCTCCGTGGCACCAAGCGCGAGGACGTCGAGCGCGGCATGGTCGTCATCAAGCCGGGCACCACGACGCCGCACACCGACTTCGAGGCGCGCGTCTACATCCTGAGCAAGGAGGAGGGTGGCCGTCACACGCCGTTCTTCAACAACTACCGGCCGCAGTTCTACTTCCGGACCACGGACGTCACCGGTGTTGTGAACCTGCCCGAGGGCACCGACATGGTCATGCCGGGTGACAACACGGACATGTCCGTGCAGCTCATCCAGCCCATCGCCATGGAGGAGGAGCTGAAGTTCGCCATCCGTGAGGGTGGTCGTACCGTCGGCGCCGGCCGCGTGACCAAGATCCTCAAGTGATCTGAGCCAGTCCCACGTCGAGGGGCCCCGTACCGCAACCGCGGTGCGGGGCCCTTTGCGTTGGTGCGGCTGGGGCGACGGTACGGCGTACGCGGGCCCGTCCTCGACGGGCGGCAGCACCTGCTCGCCCACGTCGGTCGGCATCCCGACCCCGCGTGGTCCTCGGCTGAGCTCGCCCGACCGCCGCCCCTAGACTCACCGCAGGCGTCGACCCCACGGCGCAGACCGAGAGGGTGCCCCGATGAGACAGCTCCTGCTCCGGCTGGGGGCGGTCCTCGCCGTTCTGGTCCTGGCGGCCTCGTGCGGCTCCGGCGGGCCGTCCTCGACCCTGGACGAGGTCAAGTCGACCGGGGTGCTGCGGGTCGGCACGGAGGGCACGTACAGCCCCTTCACCTTCCACGACCCGGCCACCAACGAGCTGACCGGCTACGACGTCGAGGTGATCCGGGCCGTGGGGGCCAAGATCGGGGCCCAGGACGTCCAGTTCGTCGAGGCGCCGTTCGACGCGATCTTCGCCAGCCTGATGTCGGACCGGTTCGACGTCGTGGCCAACCAGGTGACCAAGAACCCGGAGCGGGAGGCGGCGTACGCGCTGTCGGACCCGTACACGTTCTCCGACGGGGTGATCATCACCCGGGCCGACGACACCTCCATCACGAAGCTGAGCGACCTGAAGGGCAGGACCACCGCCCAGAGCTCGACGAGCAACTGGGCGGGGGTGGCCAAGGACGCGGGGGCCAAGGTGGAGGCGGTCGAGGGGTTCGCCCAGGCGGTCACGCTGGTCAAGCAGGGCCGGGTCGACGCCACCGTCAACGACAGCCTCGCCGCCCTGGAGTACTTCGCGACCACGAAGGACGCCGGCGTCAAGGTCGCGGGCAAGACCGGGGACACCAGCGAGCAGGTGTTCGCCCTGCGACCCGAAGAGACCGCGCTGCGGGACGCCATCAACGGGGCCCTGGCCCAGCTGCAGGCCGACGGGACCCTGGCGAGGATCTCCAACACCTACTTCGGGCAGGACGTCTCGAAGGGGACCGCCGACCCGAGCACCGGCAGCGGCTCCACCGCGGCCGCCCCGCAGTCCACCTGGGACCTGATCCGGGCCTCCGCCGGCCCGATGCTGCTCGCCACGGTCAAGGCGACGATTCCGCTCACCGCGATCAGCTTCGCGCTGGGCCTGGTGATCGCGCTGGGCATCGCGCTGATGCGGCTCTCCAAGGTACCGGTGGTCTCCCAGATCGCGCGGGTCTACATCTCGGTGATCCGGGGCACCCCGCTGCTGGTGCAGCTCTACCTGATCTTCTTCGGCCTGCCGCAGCTCGGGCTGACCTTCAGCTCCTTCACCGCGGCGGTGATCGCCTTCAGCCTGAACGTGGGCGGCTACGCGGCCGAGATCATCAGGTCGGCGATCCTGTCGGTCCCCAAGGGGCAGACGGAGGCGGCGATGACGCTGGGGATGGGCTACGCGACCGCGCTGCGGCGGGTGATCCTGCCCCAGGCGGCGCGGACGGCCGTGCCCCCGCTGTCCAACACCTTGATCTCCCTGGTCAAGGACACCTCGCTCGCGTCGGTGGTGCTGGTCACCGAGCTGCTGCGGGTGGCCCAGGTGGCCGCCGCGCCCACCTTCCAGTTCTTCGCGCTGTACGGGGTCGCGGCGGTCTACTACTGGGTGGTCTGCCTGGTGCTGTCGTTCGCGCAGACCCGGGTCGAGACCCGCCTGGACCGGTACGTGGCCCGATGAGCACCGACGACCCGACCACAGGAGAGACCGTGACCGACGAGACCCCCACCGGCACGACGCCGCTGCTGCAGGTCGGCGGGCTGGAGAAGACCTTCGGGGGCAACCATGTGCTCCGGGGCGTCGACTTCAGTGTCACCTCCGGCTCGGTGACGGTGCTGATCGGGCCCTCGGGCTCGGGCAAGACGACAGTGCTGCGGTGCCTGAACGCCCTGGAGATCCCCGAGGCCGGCGTCGTGCGGATCGACGACGTGAGCGTCGACTTCGCCACCAGGCCGCCGGCCCGACGGCTGGTGTCGCTGCGCACCCAGAGTGCGATGGTCTTCCAGGCCCACAATTTGTTCCCCCACATGAGCGTGCTGCAGAACGTGATGGAGGGGCCGGTGACCGTCCAGAAGCGGCCGGTCGAGGAGGTCCGCGCGCAGGCGGTGGCCCTGCTGGACCGGGTGGGCCTGGCCGACAAGGCGGGACAGCACCCGTTCGAGCTCTCCGGGGGTCAGCAGCAGCGGGTGGGGATCGCCCGGGCCCTGGCCATGCGGCCCCGGCTGCTGCTCTTCGACGAGCCGACCTCGGCGCTGGACCCCGAGCTGGTGGGGGAGGTGCTCGGCGTGATGAAGGACCTGGCCGGGGAGGGCTGGACCATGGTCGTGGTCACGCACGAGATCCGCTTCGCCCAGCAGGTCTCCGACCAGGTGCTCTTCATGGACCACGGGGTCATCCTGGAGCGCGGCGACCCGCAGGCCGTCCTGACCGACCCGAGCCACGACCGGACGCGCACCTTCCTGAAGAGGATCCTCGAGCCGATCTGAGCGAGGGCCTCAGCCCAGGGGCGGGGCCCGGTCCCCGTGGGACCGGGTCCGCCGCCGTCAGCGGGCCAGCAGCAGGGCCACCGGGTAGCGGCTCAGGACGTCGGCCACCTGGACGGTGCCCGACCAGGTCAGCCCGGTGAGCTGGTCG
>JAOPXW010000264.1 GCA_025964935.1 Friedmanniella sp.
TCGATGTTCTGCGCGATCTCCTCCGAGACGGCTGCCGTCAAGCTGCCCTACTGAGGCTTGTAGTAGCCGCCGGACGCGTACGCCGGCACCGGGTCCAGCCCGCCGCCCAGCATCCGTGCGAGAGGCAGACCCGCCCGCTTCGCGGCCAGGTCCCACAGGGCGATGTCGACGGCGGAGATGGCCCGCAGGACCGCGCCGCGACGCCCGTGCAGGAGCGTCTCCTGGTACATCGCGTCCCAGGCGCCCACGATGTCGTCGGCGTCCCGGCCCACCAGTGCGGGCGCGAGGAGCGCGTCGACCGCCTCAGCCACGACGGAGCCGCCCGCGGTGCCGGCGTAGATGTAGCCGATCCCCTCCTCGGCGGACCCCGCGCAGGTCGCGGTCACCACGACGTAGTCGCGCTTGTCCAGCACCCGCGTGGCCATCCGGGTGGGCTGCTTGACGGGGACCCGGAGGGCGTGGGTCCGAATGGCCGTGATCGTCACGGTTTCTCCTGGGGGGTCGTGGTGGGCCAGGGACGGATGCTCCCCGCCGCGTGGAAGAGCTCGTGGACGCCCGCGTCGTCGACCACGTCGAACCCGACCAGGGAGTCGACGAGGTTGCGGCTCACGAGGAGCTCGTCGAGAGCGAGCGTGCTCCGGATCCGGACCACCCGGGCGTCCGCCGGGTCCTCGACCCCCGCCGTGAGCAGGGCGGCAGCGACGGCGTCCCGGTCGGTGGCGAGCACGATCGGGATCTGGGCCCGCTGCACGCCCTGCAGCCCCGCGGTCAGGGCGTTCTTGTAGGTCGCGCCGAGATCGACGTCGTCGAGCACCGAGACGGGTGCGAAGTCGGCCAGGCCGAGGCCCACGGCGTTGCCCTCCGAGCCGGGCGTGACGCTCAGCACGACGACATTGGTGACCTGCGTCGACTCCGGCTCAGGGCTGCCCCGGACCATGCGCCGGCCGAGCACGTTCGTGTCCATGCCGGTGCCGGAGAGCTCCTTGCCCATGGCATCCACGACGAGGACGTCGAGCTCCGAGAAGGGCAACCGCGACTCGTGCGCGCGCGCCCGGGTGAGCAGCTCCGCCTCACCGGCGCCACCGATGTCGTGCGGGCCGAGGAAGTCGAGGCCGGCGATCTCCTTGTGCCGGCCCTCGGTCACCGCAAGACCGCCGAGCAGCGGGAGCCGGTCTGCGATGCGGGCGGAGGCGGCCACGATGCGCGACTCGAGGCGCAGGGGACCCAGCCGGTGCAGCTCCTCGGCGCCGCGCTGCTTGCCCAGCCCGATGGCGACCATCTTCGCGAGGCCGCTCTCGATGCTGCCGCTGAAGGAGGTGTGGCTCTTGAGGCGGTTGACCACCAGCACGTGATCGGCGTCGAACGCCTCGCGGGACACGTGGACGTGCAACCCGTCGACATCGCCGAGGGAGTACGTCTCCATCGAGGGGCGCACGGGCACGCCGACCACGTCCTCGGTGACGCCGAGGTCGGCCAGCACGGCCCGCTGCCCCTCCGCGGTCGCCCCACCGTGGGAGCCCATGGCCGGGACCACGAACGGTCGGGCACCGCGCTCGAGCAGCACCTCGACGACCGCGGTGACGATCTCGGGGATCCGGGCGATGCCGCGGCTGCCCACACCGATCGCGACGGTGTCACCGGCGCGGACCCGAGCCAGCGGCTCGGCGAGCTGCTCGGCGACGACCCGCCGGACGTCGATGCCGGCCACGTCGGGCACGGCCCGCCGGCGCACGTGGACGAGCGTGGGGATCGGGACCGACCTGGCAACGAGGTCACCGAGGGCGAGGGCGGGGACGTGGACCCGCGCGCGCTCACTCATGTGGCTCGGCCTCCACGGCTGGTGCCAGGAAGTCGAGGTCCGCCCCGAGGTGCGCCTGCAGCACGGTCTCGGAGTAGAGGCGTCGCCAGCCACGCTCCTCGCGGGCGCGCGGCACCAGTAGCGCGCGACGCCGCGCCAGCTCCTCGTCGTCGACGAGCAGGTCGATCGTACGGGCGGCCACGTCGAGCCGGATGGTGTCGCCGTCCTCGACCAGCGCCAGGGGGCCGCCGACCGCGCTCTCCGGCGAGCAGTGGAGCACCACGGTGCCGTACGAGGTCCCGCTCATCCGGGCATCGGAGACCCGGACCATGTCGGTCACGCCGGCCGCGGCGAGCCGCTGCGGGATCGGCAGCGATCCGGCCTCGGGCATGCCCGCGGCGACCGGGCCGGCGTTGCGCAGGACCAGCACCGAGTCGGGCGTGATCGCGAGAGAGGGGTCGTCGAGACGCTGGGCCGCGTCCTCGGGTGAGTCGAAGACCACGGCCGGTCCGGAGTGCTGCAGGAGCGACGGGGTCGCGGCCGAGACCTTGATCACCGCACCGTCGGGCGCGAGGCTGCCGGTGAGCACGGCCAGCGCGCCTCCGGGTCGGAGCGGATCGGCGAGCGGGCGGATGGTGTCCTGCCAGGTCGCGGGCGGGTCGACGTCCTCGAGGAGCTCGGCGAGCGAGCGTCCCGTCACCCCGACGTGGTCGAGCCGCAGCCGGTCGCGGAGCTCGGCCAGCAGGACCGGCACGCCGCCGGCCCGGTGGAAGTCCTCCATGTAGCCCCGGCCGGAGGGCTTCAGGTCGAGCAGCAGCGGGGTCTCGCGCGAGCGGTCGTCGAAGTCCTGGAGGCGCAGGCCCACGCCCGCGCGGCGGGCGATCGCGAGCAGGTGCACGATGGCGTTGGTCGAGCCGCCGATCGCCGCCAGCACGGTCAGCGCGTTGTGGAAAGCTTCCTCCGTCAGGATCTCGGTCGGCAGGATCGGGTCCTGCGCGAGCTCGACGGCGCGGCGGCCCGACTTGAGCGCGTGCCGCAGCCGGTCCCCGGTCGGCGAGGGCGGGGTCGCGCCGCCCGGGACCATCATCCCCAGCGTCTCCGCCATGGTGGCCATGGTCGAGGCCGTGCCCATCACCATGCAGGTGCCCGACGTGGTGGCCAGCGAGCCCTCGGCGCTCGCGATCCGCTTGGCGTCCAGCTCACCCGAGCGGTGCTTCGCCCAGAGCCGGCGACAGTCCGTGCACGCGCCGACCCGCTCGCCCTCGAACGTGTTGGTGATCATCGGCCCGGTCACCTCGAGGACGACCGGCACGGCGCTCGAGGCGGCGGCCATCAGCTGGGCGGGCACGGTCTTGTCGCAGCCACCGACCAGGACGACGGCGTCCATGGGCTGCGCCCGGACCAGCTCCTCGGTCTCCATGGCGAGCAGGTTGCGGAAGAGCATCGAGGTGGGCGACAGCAGCGTCTCGCCCAGGCTCATGGTCGGGAAGACCATGGGCAGGCCGCCGGCCTCGAGGACGCCGCGCTTGACGTTCTCGAGGATCCCCGGCATCCCGCGGTGGCAGGGGTTGAAGTCGGAGGTCAGGTCGGTGATGCCGATGATCGGCCGGTCCAGGTCCTCCCGGTCGAAGCCGGCCGCCGCCAGGAACGCGCCGCGCAGGAACCGGCTGAAGCCGGCGTCGCCGTACGACGTCATGCCGCGCGCCGCTCCGGTCGCCCCCGGGGTGGCCGGCTGCTCGCCCGCGGGGTCCAGCTGCTCGGGGCTCATGCCGCTCCCAGCTCTCGGGCGATGTGCTCGCCGATGGGCAGGCAGGCCGTGGCCGCCGGCGAGGGTGCGTTGAGGACGTGCAGCGCGGGGCCCTGCCGGAGGAACAGGAAGTCGTCGACGAGCTTGCCGTCGCGGGTCACCGCCTGGGCGCGGACCCCGGAGCCCGACTTGCGGACGTCCTGGGCGCGGAGCTCCGGCAGCATGCCCCGGGCGGCGCTGACGAGCGCCTTGCCGCGCAGGGAGCGCACGATCTCCTGCGCGCCGGTCTTGCCGTACTTCCGGGCGAGCCGCCACGACCCCGGGTAGGACACGGCCTCCCAGACGTCGCGCGGGACGACGTCGGACCAGGAGTAGCCCTCGCGGGCCAGCGCGGGCACCGCGTTGGGCCCGATGTGCACCGTCCCGTCGATGCCGCGGGTCAGGTGCACGCCGAGGAAGGGCAGGTCGGGGTCCGGCACGGGGTAGACGAGCCCCTGGACCAGGAACTCCCGGCCGGGGACGAGCTCGCTGTACTCCCCGCGGAACGGCAGGATGCGCACCCCCGGGTCGAGCCCCGAGGCCCGCGCCAGCCGGTCGCTCTGGAGTCCGGCGCACACGGCGACCCGGTGCGCCTCGATCGTCTCCTGGTCGGTCCGGACCCGCGCGCCGGAGCCGGCCGGCTTCACCGACGCGACGGTGACCCCGGAGCGGATCTCCCCGCCGGCCTCGCGGATCTCGGCCGCGAGGGCCGCAGCCACGTCCCGGTAGTCCACGCGCCCGGTGGAGGCGACCTCCAGGGCGCCGCTGACGCGCAGGTGCGGCTCGCGCTCCCGGACCTCGGCGGCCGAGAGCCTGCGGACCGGTACGCCGTTCTGGCCGCCGACCCCTTCGAGGCGGTCGAGCTGGGCCATCTCGCGGGCGCTCGTGGCCACCACGAGCTTCCCGGGCACGTCGTAGGCGATGCCCCGGTCCTCGCAGTAGGCCTTGAGGGACGCGGCGCCCTCGACGGCCAGCCGCGCCTTGAGGGAGCCGGGGGCGTAGTAGAGCCCCGAGTGGATGACGCCGGAGTTGTGCCCGGTCTGGTGGGCGGCGAGCCCGTCCTCCTTCTCGAGGACCAGGCCGGGTCGGTCCGGGTGCTGGCGTTGCAGGGCGCGCGCGACCGAGAGGCCGACCACGCCTCCGCCGACGACGACGGTCGGATGCATCAGAAGAGGTCCCACCAGACGTCGCGCTGCTGTGCCTCGG
>JAOPXW010000291.1 GCA_025964935.1 Friedmanniella sp.
GCAGGATCGCCTGGATCCGGGGGTTACGCCCACCCTTGGCCGAGCCACCGGCCGAGTCCCCCTCGACGATGAAGACCTCGCACTCCTCGGGGTTGGTGGACTGACAGTCGCTCAGCTTGCCGGGGAGCCCACCGCCGCCGAGCAGACCCTTGCGGTTGCGCGCCGCCTCCCGGGCGTTGCGGGCCGCGACCCGGGCCACGGCCGCCGCCTGACCCTTGCGGATGATCATCTTGCCCTCGCCCGGGTTCTTCTCGAACCAGTCCCCCAGCCGGGAGTTGACGATCTGCTGGACGAACGAGCGGGCCTCGGTGTTGCCGAGCTTGGTCTTGGTCTGACCCTCGAACTGTGGCTCGGCGAGCTTCACCGAGATGATCGCGGTCAGGCCCTCGCGTACGTCGTCCCCGGACAGCTTGTCGCTCGGCTTCTTGATCAGGCCCCAGTGCTCGCCCCACTTGTTGGCCGTGGAGGTCAGCGCGGAGCGGAAGCCCTCCTCGTGGGTGCCGCCCTCGTGGGTGTTGATGGTGTTGGCGAAGGTGTGGACCGACTCGTTGTAGGACATGTTCCACTGCATCGCGACCTCCAGGCTCATGCCCGAGTCCGGCCGCTCCGCCTCGACCGCGATGACGGTGTTGTGCACCGTCTCCTTGGTCCCGGTCAGGTACTTCACGTAGTCGATCAGGCCGTCCTCGTAGCGGAACACCGCCTGGTACGGCTTGCCGCCGTCGTCGAGCTGGCCGGGCCGCTCGTCGATGATCGAGATGGTCAGCCCCTTGTTCAGGAACGCCATCTCGCGGAACCGGGCGGCCAGGGTGTCGTAGGAGTAGACCGTGGTCTCGAAGATCTCCGGGCTGGCGAAGAAAGTGACCGTGGTCCCCGTCTCCTCGGTCTCCTCGTGCCGCTCCAGCGGACCGTCGGGGTCACCGAGGGAGAAGTCCTGGCTCCAGCGGTAGCCGTCGCGCCGGACCTCGACCTTCAGGTGGGCCGACAGCGCGTTCACCACCGACACCCCGACCCCGTGCAGACCACCGGAGACCTTGTAACCGCCGTCGCCGAACTTCCCGCCGGCGTGCAGCACGGTCAGGGCCAGCGTGACGGCCGGGATCTTCTCCTTGGGGTGCTCCTTGACCGGGATGCCGCGGCCGTTGTCGACCACCTTGATGCCACCCTCGGGCAGGATCGAGACCTGGATCGAGTCGCAGTAGCCGGCCAGCGCCTCGTCGACGGAGTTGTCCACCACCTCGTAGACCAGGTGGTGGAGACCGCGCTCCCCGGTGGACCCGATGTACATCCCGGGGCGCTTGCGGACCGCGTCCAGACCCTCCAGCACGGTGATGGAGGAGGAGTCGTACGCCCCGGCCTCCACCGTCGAGGAGCGGACCTTGTCCAGGTCGCCGGCGGCCTCGTCCAATGCCTCGTCGGAGATCCCCAGCTCGGCGGCCACGTCCTCGCCGCTCTCCTGGGGGTCGAGGGCGTCTGCGGGCTGGACAGGAAGATCCGTCACCGGGTCTGGCTCCTTCTTCACACACGTGCCGCCCGGACCTCACCCCCGAGAAGCTCGCAGGTGAGGTGGGAGGCGGCACGTGATGGCGCACCGGCCGGGCCGGACGGCACGACCTGTCTCTTGTGCTCCCAGTTTAGCGGAACCGACCGGAATTCCTCGCAGCCGGAGGGGGCTCCGACCCGAGAAAGTACGGTCAGCAGGCTCTGGACGGGCCGTACGGGGGCCGTCGGGGCACCATCCGTGGTCCCATCCGTACCCCGGTCCTCTCAGCGGCTCCAGGGCGGCGCCAATGTGGCCGGCCGTTCCGTTCCCGAACGCTCGGGCGACCGCCTCCGCCCCTAGACTTCTCAGGTGCCCCTGACCGCGCCGCCGAGCCCCCTCGCCGACCCGGATCTGGACGGGACGACGACCGCCGGACGGGTCCCGCCCCGCCGTACGCGGCCGGTGGTGCTGGTCGTGCTGGCGGCGCTCGTGCTGGCCCTGGTCGGGGTCTGGGCGGCGGGCGGCTTCGAGCCGCGGCGGGACCGGGTGAGCGAGGGCAGCCCGGGCCGGCCGGTGGCGACCGGCCCGTACGAGCTGGTCTTCGACCGGGCCACCGTGCGGCACCTGACCACGACGGACCTGTGGACCGTGCAGGTCCTCGGCACCGGCCGGACGACCGGCGACGCGACGATTTCGCTGCCCTCGGGGACGGCCGGGGGGACGTTCGTCTACGCCAAAGACCGCGTCAGCGGCGAGGTCCAGCCGGTCACGGGCTTCGGCTACGGCGACGGCAGCGACGTCCTCACCAACGCCGACGCGCTCACCCCCGGGCTGGGTCCGGTGGCCCTCTCCAGCACCTTCACGTTCGCCGCGCAGCCCTCCGCCGAGATCGTGCTGGTCGTGTTCGCGCTGGAGCTGAGCGACCGGTCCCTGCTACAGGACCAGGACCCGGCCTGGAACACCACCCCGGACGCCACCCGCCTGGTGCTGCCGCTGGAACGGCTGCCCGACTCCGGCTCCTGAACCGGCTCAGGAGCCGGGCACCAGCACCGACTCGGTCCCCGCGTCGTAGCGGGTCACCGCCACCCCCCGCAGACCGGCGACGTCGGCGCGGGGGACCTCGAAGAAGGTCTCCACCGGGAAGACGGCTCCGACCGCGGCGTCCCGGGGCACGCAGTCGGGCGTCTCCCGGCTCAGGTAGGCCGCGGGCTTCTCCCAGGTGCGACCCTCGGGCCCGACCAGCCGGACCGCGCAGCTGCGCACCGCCTCGGCCGCCCGGACCGTGACGGTGAACCGCGCCACCACCCAGACCGCCTCCGCGGCGGCCGCGACCGGCTCGTCGCCGTCGCTCAGCTGCTCGGTCTGCTGCAGGCTGACGAGCCGGAACTCCGCGCCCTGGGACGTCGCCGTGGCGCCCGGCGGCCGCTGGACGAACCGCGTGGGCGGCAGGTGCATCCGGGTGAACGTCAACCACCAGACCAGGTAGAGGGCCACGAGCAGGACCGCCACGGCCGTCGCCCACCAGGACCGGCGCCCCGCGCGGGCGGCCCCGTCCAGCCCGCTCACCCGAGCCCCCGGGTGACCTCGTCGGCCTCGTACGCGATCTCGCGACCCTGCGCGGCGGCGGCCCAGCCGGCGGCGTTGGCCGCGGTGATTCCCAGGTGCACCTGCAGCCGCTGGTGGAAGCCGGAGACGATCTTGGTGTTGCGGCCCTCGAAGGTGAGGTCGGTGATCCGGCCCGGGCTGACCTCGAACAGCACGAGCCGGGTCGTCTCGAAGCCGGGCTCGGCCCCCACCGTGCTGCCCAGCCCGTAGCCGGCGTAGCTGGTGCTGCCCTGGGCCAGCAGAGCCACCTGCTGGAAGCGCACCTCCTCGGTCCCGGGCGCCTGCACGTGCAGCCGGAGGGCCACGAACACCCCCGTCGTCTGCGCGGTCACCTGCCCGTTGCGGACCAGCCGGGTGCCCACCTCGACCGCGTCCACCCCGGCGCGGCCGGCGTCGTAGTCGACCAGGACCCCCAGCGGAGCCCGGTGGACCGCGTAGTCGGCGGACTCCTCACTGACCCGGGTCCCCAGCGCCACCACGGTGACGCAGACCAGCGCGGTGACCACGCCCACGACCCGGCGGCGGCTCACCCCGGCCGTCGTCCGTCCTGGGCCGGTCCGCGGACCGCTCCCGCGACTCACGCGAGGCCCCACACGGTCGCGGGGGCCTTGTCCGCGGCTCGGTGCCGGAACAGCTCCAGGCAGCGCCGGAACGCCACCGCCAGCAGGCAGAGCCGGAGCAGCTCCAGCGGCACCGCGCGGGCCAGGTCCAGGAACGGGCCGGCCACGAACCAGAAGTCGACCTCCCGGCCGCCGATGAGCCCGTGCAGCAGCCGGTCCAGGTAGTTGCGCAGGATGGTGAGGGCGCCGTACAGGAGGACGTAAGCCCCCAGGAAGCCACCGCCGGCCCGCAGCACCAGTCGCAGCGAGTGCAGCGCGGGAAGGTACTTGTCGTCGATGTCGCCCAGGAAGGCGTCCTTCAGCTCGGTCGCGGTCCGGACCACGCCGGGCGGTGGGGCGGCGGGGCGGCGGAGAGCGAGCTTGTCCCGGTGCCGGGCGAACCGGGACGCCCCGGTGACCCGCGCGGTCAGAGGTCGGCCCATCCGCCACAGGTCGGCGAGGGACAGGACCTGGGTGCCGAAGACGAGGGCGGCGACGGCCAGCCACACCACCGGCTGGCTGACCGCGGACCAGAGCGCCGGCCCGGCCTCGCCGGCGAGGAACGCAGCGAGCCGGTCCACCACCGTCGGCAGCTGGTCGTGGATGAGGGCCAGCACGCCGTCGACGCGGTGGCGCAGCGCGGCGAGCCAGCCGACGAAGGCCCGCTCCTCCAGCCAGTCGGTCACCCGGTGCAGCACGGTCGCACCGCCGAAGATGCCGACCAAAAGGAAGAACGACTCGACCAGCGCCCCGATGATCCCGAGCGGCCGCCACCCGGTCCGCTCGTGCAGCGCCTCGACCAGCCGCCGGAGGAGGTAGCTGCCGACCAGGATCCCGAGGAGCCGCCAGGGGTGCAGGACGGCCATTCCCCGCACGACCCGCAGGACCGTGCCCTCGTCGAACACGCTGCCCCGGTAGATCTGCTCGTTGGCCAACCCGGAGGCGGCGGTCTGGACCTGGCCGAAGGCGGCGTACAGACCCAGGAACGGCAGCAGGGTGACCGCCAGCAGCTGGGTCAGGCTGGTGTCGCGGCCGTCGGCCACCGTCTCCGTGGCCGGCAGCATGGCCCAGATGCCGAGCTCGCGACCGCACAGCCGGAGGATCAGCACCGCCGCGACCAGGGTGAACAGGAAGCTGAAGGAGAACGCGGCGAGGGCGGCCCAGGCCGAGAGCCGGCCGAGCCCGACCGCCACCTGCCGGGCCAGCTCGGACCCGAGCCAGCCGGCGAGGTAGAGCGTCAACAGCTGGGGCAGCAGCCGCCAGAACACCCGCCCGGTGTCCACGGCGAGCACCCGGATGTCGACCAGCACGCTGGCATCCTAGGTGAGCGGCGGGTCCCCGGCCGGCGGATCGGCGGACCGCTCAGCCAGGAAGTCCGCGGCCACCCGCTTCGGGGCCCGGGCGAGCCACCCGTCGGTCACCGCCTCCTCCAGCCGGTCCTCACCGATCCGGTCCAGCCGGACCAGCACCGCCGCGAACCCGTTGAAGTGGGCGATGGTGAAGAACACGTCCGGCTCCTCGGTGACCAGGAAGTCCTTGGTGTCGAGGTCGGCCACCGACACCGCGACGAGCGGGCCCTCGGGCGGCGGCTCGTCCCCCAGCCGCTTCAGGTCGGCCTTGGTCAGCGGACGCTCCCAGACGAAGGCGTTCTTGCCCACCGACCAGGAGATCTTGCCCCAGCGCTCGCCCTCCGACGTCTCGGGCAGGGCCAGGGCGAGCCGGCGTACGTCCTCCAGGGTGGCCATGGACCGAGGGTAGACCTGGGGTTTCGTCCCTGGTCACAGCCCCGGAGGACCGCTCAGCCGTACGTGTCGCGCGGCCCCCGGCCGTCGCGGACCGACAGCCGGCCGCGCTTCCACGACGGCGCGTCGGGACCGAGCACGGTCACCCGCTTCACCGTCCCCTGGCCGACGTGCTCGTTCAGCATCGCCACCAGCTGCGGCGCCATGTAGCGCAGCTGGGTGGCCCAGGCGGTCGTGTCGCAGCGCAGGGTCAAGACCCCGTCCGCGTACGCCTCCGGCTTGGAGTGCTCGGCCACCCCGGTCCCCACCAGCAGCGCCCAGCGCGCCAGCAGGGTGTGCACGTTGACCTCGGTGGTCCAGCCCTTGCTCTCCACCAGCCGCTCGACGGCCGAGGACAGCAGCTTGGGGTCCCGGTCGTCGGGGTGGGCCCCGGAGGACTGCGGGTCGGGGTTGCGCGGCCGCGGAGCCCGCTTGCGCCGCCGGGCCTGGACCCCCATCGAGCGGGCCATGGTCTGGGCCAGGCCCAGCCCGGTCACGTCGTGCGGCTCGTCGGGGTCGGCCCCAGCGGGGCTCGGGCCACCGGGAGTCGGGTCGGCGGGGTCGGCCCCGCCCGGGCGGGGGGCGTCCTCACTCATCGAGGGTCACCTCGCCGCCCGCGACCAGGAACCGGCGTCCCTGCAGCAGCAGCGGCACGTCCGCGCCGACCGCGGCGGTGACCAGCACCTGCTCGGCGGCGCTGACCCCGGCGGCCAGCCGTTCGCGTCGAGTCGAGTCCAGCTCGGCGAAGACGTCGTCCAGGACCAACACCGGCTCGATCCCGTCCGCACGCAACAGGTGGAAGCTGCCCAGCCGGAGCGCCAGGGCGTACGACCAGGACTCCCCGTGGCTGGCGTAGCCCTTGGCGGGCAGGGTGCCGAGGGTGAGCAGCAGGTCGTCGCGGTGCGGCCCCACCAGCGACACTCCCCGCTGGATCTCCTCGGTGCGGCGGGCGGCCATCGCGGCGACGAGCAGCTCGGCCAGGTCCTCCTTGCCGCGGGCCTCCCCGATCTCGACGCAGCAGCGGTAGTCCGCGCTGGCCTCGTTGTTGGTCGGGGCGATGTCGGCGTACGCCTTCGCGACGTGGGGGGCCAGGTCGGACAGCGTGCTCAGCCGCGCGGCGAGCAGCTCCGCGCCGGCGGCCGCGAGGTGGGTGTCCCAGACCTCCAGGGTGGCAGCGGCGTCGGCCGAGGCGTGGCCGCTGCGGGCCCGGCCGCTGAGGGACTTGAGCAGGGTGTTCCGCTGCCGGAGCACCCGGTCGTAGTCGGCCTTGACCCCGGCCATCCGAGGCCAGCGGGAGATGACCAGGTCGTCGAGGAAGCGCCGCCGCTCGCTCGGGTCACCCTTGATCACGGCCAGGTCCTCGGGGGAGAACACCACGGTCCGGAGCACCCCGACGATCTCCCGGGCCCGACGCAGCGGGGAGCGGTTCAGCCGGGCCCGGTTGGCCTTGCCGGGGGTGATCTCCACCTCGAGCTGCAGCTGGCGGGGATCGTCGAGCCCGGCCTGGACACGGGCGCGGACCACGGCCCGCTCCGTCCCCGCCCGGACCAGAGGTACGTCCGAGGAGACCCGGTGCGAGCTCATCGTGGAGAGGTACTCGATGGCCTCGACCAGGTTGGTCTTGCCCTGCCCGTTGGACCCGACGAAGGTGGTGACGCCGGCGGCGAGGGGGACGTCCACCCCCGCGTACGAGCGGAAGTCGGCCAGCTGGAGGTGGTCGACGAACATCCCCGCACTGTATCCCGGCCGACCCGCCCGACCCGGGTCGCTGGAGGCTAGCTGGGCAGCCGCATCAGCATGATGACGTGCCGGTAGTCGGTCTGGATCTCGCCGTCGAGCTCGGCGAGGCCGGTCAGCTGGCAGGGCTTGCTCGGCGCGGTGAAGGCGAAGTTCACGTACGGGGTGACGAACGCCCCGAGCGCGTCCAGCAGATACGTGGGGTTGAAGCCCGCGGCGGTGACAACCTGCTCCCCGCCGCCCGGCTGGTCGACGACCGCCTCGATGGCCTCCGACGCCTGGGCCTGGTCGCCGGTGGCGGCCTCCAGGGTGATCATCTGGTCACCGATCAGCATCCGCAGCGAGGTGTTCCGCTCGGCCACCAGGGCGACCCGCTTGGCGGCGGCGATGGCCTCAGCGGTGCTGACCCGGACGTTGAGCAGAGCCGCGGTGTTCATGATGTGCCGGACCTTCGGGAACTCCCCGTCCAGCAGCCGGGTGGTCGTCTGCCGCTCGCCGGCCGCGCCGTGACCCTCGAACCCGATGATGCCCTCGCCCGAGCCGCCGTTGGCCAGGCTGAGACTGACCTGCTCGCCGGCCGTCATCGACTTGGAGGACTCGTTCAGCACCTTGGCCGGCACCAGGGCCGTGGCCGAGATCGAGGTGGAGGCCGGGTTCCAGGTGAGCTCCTTGAGCGCCATCCGGTAGCGGTCGGTGGCGAGCAGCGAGATGGTGTCGCCCTCGATCTCGACCCGGACGCCGGTGAACACGGGCAGCAGCTCGTCGCGGCCGGCGGCGACCACCACCTGCGAGACGGCCTGGGCGAACGAGTCGCTGGGCACGGTCCCGGTGGCCTCGGGCATCGTCGGCAGGGACGGGTAGTCCGCGACCGGCAGGGTCTGCAGCGTGAACCGGGCGCTGCCGCAGACCAGCTCGACCTTGCTGGCGTCGGCGGTGATGTCGACCGGCTTGGCGGGCAGGCTGCGGGAGATGTCGGAGAGCAGCCGGCCCGAGACCAGGGCCTCACCCTCGTCGGTCACCGTCGCCTTGACCGTGATCTCGGCGGAGGTCTCGTAGTCGAAGCTGGAGAAGGTCACGCCCTCGGCGGTGGCGCGGACGAGCAGGCCGGCGAGGATCGGGACGCTCGGTCGGACCGGCAGGCTGCGAGCCGCCCATTGCACGGCCTCGGCCAAGACGTCGCGCTCGAGTCGGATCTTCACGCAGCCTCCTTACGAGGTTTCACTTCGGGGCCGGCGAACCGGGCAGGGGTGCGCCACCGGCGGCGAACGCCACGATGGTCGCGCCGATCATACCGACGGGCTCTGGACTGTACGCCCACCCCGGCGTTGCCGAAGAGGGTCGACCATCCCGTGACCGGTCGCCGGGCTCAGCCGCGCTCCCCGGGTTGCAGGGTGCGCAGCTCCTCGGCGGCGGCCAGCACCTCGGCCTGGAGCGGTTCGAGCGAGCCGAGCCCGGCCGGCGCCGGGCCGGTGAAGACGGGGCGGATCTCGAAGACCAGATCCAGCACCCCCTCGCGGGTGGGGATCCCACGGCGGGCGACGGATGCCTCACCGGCCAGTCGGCTGTACTCGTTGACCCGGCTGCGCCATCCGGGGTTGTCCACGCTCTTGACCGCACGCATCTCCCGGGAGAGGGCGTCGAGGCCCTGCTCGAGCCGCATCAGCTGGGTCTTGCGGGTGTCGACGTCCAGGGTGATCGGGGCGTCCTCCCCGTCGTCGTCAGTCTCGGCCCGACCGAACAGCTTGCCCAGAAACCCCATGCGTCCTCCTCGACGACGGCACCGCGACGGCGGCGATCAGCCCTCAGTCTGCCTGAGGAGCCGATTCTCCGGCCACGGCCCGTCGGTCGTTGCGATGGGTTCGGGGCACGGTGTGCACAGGGGGCGCTCATCTGACTTAGACCTTTGTTGTGTTGTTTAACTTCTCGTCATAGTCGTAGGTGGTGTGCACAGTGTGGACAACCGGCGTCCGGCCTGGTCACCGCGTCGGTGGGGCTGCGGACCGACCTGTGCAGAGGTCGAAATGACACGGGGAGGATTTAGGGACAAGCTGCGGCGGCCGTACGCGTCGTCCCCGGTCTGTCCCCACAACCTGGGGACGAGCGCACAGTTGTCCACAGCCTTGTCCCCAGCTGTGCGGACGGCGTAACCGTTCGGACACAAACCGATGCGTGGGGTCACCACAGACCCCGGCCGTGGAGAGCGGATCGGGCGAGGGTCGTACGGGGTGGGCTCAGCGCTGGGAGGCCTGCTGCTTGATCCGGTTGGTGAGCTCGGTGACCTGGTTGAAGGTGTTGCGGCGCTCGCCCATCATGGTCTTGATCTTGCGGTTGGCGTGCATGACCGTGGTGTGGTCGCGACCGCCGAACTGCTGGCCGATCTTGGGCAGCGAGAGGTCGGTGAGCTCCCGGCA
This sequence comes from Friedmanniella sp., assembly GCA_025964935.1. Taxonomy (GTDB): domain Bacteria; phylum Actinomycetota; class Actinomycetes; order Propionibacteriales; family Propionibacteriaceae; genus Microlunatus. Next base: position 9,617 of record JAOPXW010000291.1, read on the forward strand.
GAGGTACATGGCGATCTGGCGAGCGTTCACGAGGACGTGCGTCCGGCTCTGGCCGCAGAGGTCGTCGATGCTGATGTCGAAGTAGGACGCCGTCTGGGCCATGATCATGCCCGTGTTGATCTGGGTCTCCCCGCCCTCGGGGATCAAATCCTTCAGCACGATCTCGGCCAGTGACATGTCGACCTGCTGCCGGTTCAGGCTCGCGAACGCGGTCACCCGGATCAGGGCACCCTCGAGCTCGCGGATGTTGGTCTGGATCTTGCTGGCGATGAACTCGAGCACGTCGGGACCGGCGGTGAGGCGCTCCTGGGCGGCCTTCTTGCGGAGGATGGCGATCCGGGTCTCGAGGTCGGGCGGCTGGACGTCGGTGATCAGTCCCCAGCCGAACCGGCTCCGCAGCCGCGGCTCGAGGTTCTCCAGCAGCTTGGGTGGCCGGTCGGAGGTCATCACGATCTGCTTCTGGGCGTTGTGCAGAGTGTTGAAGGTGTGGAAGAACTCCTCCTGCGTCTGCTCCTTGCCCTCCAGGAACTGGATGTCGTCGATCAGCAGCACGTCGATCTCGCGGTAGCGCCGCCGGAACTCGGCCCCCTTGTTCTGGCTGATCGAGTTGATGAAGTCGTTGGTGAGCTCCTCGGTGGAGACGTAGCGCACCCGGACCCGGTCGAAGTAGTTGGCCACGTAGTGCCCGATGGCGTGCAGGAGGTGGGTCTTGCCCAGCCCGGACTCCCCGTAGATGGTCAGCGGGTTGTAGGACTTGCCCGGCCCCTCGGCGACGGCGATCGCCGCGGCGTGCGCGAACCGGTTGGAGCTGCCGATGACGAAGGTCTCGAAGGTGTACTTCTGGTTCAGCTGTGGCTGGGAGTCCCGGCGCGGCCGCGCGGTCGGGGTGTCGGTTTCCAGACCCTCGCGTCGGACCAGGCCCGGCGTGCGCGGCTGGTTCTCCGCGCGGCGGAAGCCCTCACTGGCCGAGGTGTCGCGGTCGTCGGCGAACCGCTGGCTGTCGAACTCCGACCCCTGGCCGTCGGTCGACGCGGGCGGGAAGCCCGGGCCCCGGTTGTCGGCCCCGGCGAACCGGGGCGGGGTGAAGCGCTCCTGCCCGCCGAAGAGCTGGGGCTCGTCGTAGCGCGGCTGGTCGCTGAAGTGCGGCGGGGCGTACGGCCGGGGGTCCTCGGACACGCTGCCGCTGCTCCGCAGGTCGAGGGTGGGGTCCTCGTCCTCGCGCACGTCGGTCTGCAGCGACTCGTCCACGATCACGGCCAGTTGCACGGGCCGTTCGAAGAAGTCCTGCAGGGCGGTCTCGACATCGGCCCGGAAGCGGCCCTCGAGCAGGTTGCGGGTGAAGTTGTTCGGCACCGCCACCATCAGGAGGTCCTGGTGCAGGCCCTTCGGTTTGCCGCTGTCCAGCCACCGGTTCACCTCGCGCGGCACGGCCGAGCGGATGTGCTCCCAGGCCCGGGAGGTCTGGTCGGTGGCGTTGTCGGGCGCTTCGGTCACGGTTCTCCGCAGAATGCGAGCAAGCCGGTGCCGACGACCGGTGGGTCCTCGACGATGCGGCGGCACGACCGCCGGGTGAGCGGTCAGTCGGGTGGGTTTCAGAGGTGGTTCTCGGTCGCCACTATCTCACTCCACATAGTTATCCACATACTGTGTATGAACGCGTGGATAGCCTCAGGCTCGGCGGGGCCGGCACAGAGCGGTCGTCCCCGATGCCCTCACCCCGGGTCGCGGGGTCGTCGTGCGAAGCAGCGAAGCGCGACGCTAGCAACGTCTCGGGGCTGGCGCAAGCATCCGACGGGGACGATCGACCGCCGTACGGCGTGTCGGCTGGACAGCCTCCGCTGCGGCTGTGGAGCGACCCGAACGAGTTTGACCCGCATCGGCGGTCCCCGTACCGTTAACAGGTCGCTGTCCGCAGCGGCTGCTCGTACGCGCCCTCTTCCGAGGCGGCGCCGCGGGTACACCTCTTGTCAGCAACCGAAGATATGGGAGCTCTCCCGTGAGCAAGCGCACCTTCCAGCCCAGCAACCGGCGACGCAGCCGTACCCACGGCTTCCGCCTCCGGATGCGGACCCGCGCCGGCCGCGCCATCCTCGCCGCCCGTCGGCGCAAGGGTCGCGACGAGCTGTCCGCCTGAGTCTCAGGACCCGGGCAACCGCGGTGTTGCCGCGACCGGCACGGATGCAGCGCTCGGAGGACTTCCTCCGAGCGAGCCGTCGCGGTGTCCGCGCCGGCCGCTCCACCCTGGTCGTGCACGCCGGACCCTCCCGGACCGCTGAGTCGGTCCGGGTGGGTTTTGTCGTCTCCAAGGCCGTCGGCAACGCCGTCACCCGCAACCGGGTGAAGCGGCGTCTGCGTCACCTCGCCGCGGACCGGCTGCCGGTGACTCCGGCCGGGGTCGACCTGGTCGTCCGCGCGCTGCCGCGGGCGGCGACGAACCCGGCCGAGCTCCCGGTCGACTTCGCCTCCGCGTGGGCGCAGGCGCTGCGCAAGGTCGCTGAGCGGACGGCCGGAGGTGGGCGCCGGTGAAGTACGTGCTGATCGGTCTGCTCAAGGTCTACCGGCTGGTGATCAGCCCGCTGTACGGCGACGTCTGTCGTTACTACCCCAGCTGCTCGGCGTACGCGCTGCGGGCGGTCGGGGTGCACGGCGCGGTCAAGGGCAGCTGGCTCGCGGCCCGGCGACTGCTGCGCTGCCACCCCTGGGCCGCCGGTGGGTACGATCCCGTACCGGGAACCCCGGAGTTCGAGGCCGAGATGCGCGAAACGCAGGCCCGAGCGAGGACAATGGAGCACGTTGCTCCCGAGCGGGACCGGCCTGACCGGACCCTACCGGTCGACACCGTCTCCCCGACATCCCGCCACGCGCCGCATGGCGCCTCTGGCACAACCGCGCCGCCGCACCCTCGGGTCCGGCGTCACCACGAGGTGTGAACTGATGGAAACGCTCATCCCGCTCCTGACCACGATGGGGATCCTGGACCCCTTCAAGGCGGTGGGCAGCGCGATCATGCTGCCGCTCTACTGGGTGGTGTCGGGCATCCTGGTGCTCTTCCACTCCCTGTGGTCGCCGCTGCTGGGTGCCGACAGCGGCTGGACGTGGGCGCTGTCCATCGTCTCGCTGACGATCGTCATCCGGGTCGCCCTGATCCCGCTGTTCGTGAAGCAGATCAAGTCCTCCCGGGCGATGCAGCTGCTGCAGCCGAAGGTGCGCGAGCTGCAGAAGAAGTACGGTCACGACCGGGAGAAGCTCGGCCAGGAGACCATGAAGCTCTACAAGGAGAACAACGCCAACCCGTTGGCCTCCTGCCTCCCCCTGCTGCTGCAGTCCCCCATCTTCATCGCGCTCTTCCGGGTCCTCGACGGGGCCTCCCGCCTCGGGGACAACGGCCAGCCGCTGGCCCGCGGGCACTGGCTCAAGATCCATCCCGAGCTGGTCAGCTCGCTGAACTCCGCGACGATCTTCAACGCGCGGATCTCCGACACCTTCACCAAGGTCGGGTTCAGCAACGGCATCAACAGCGTGCACGTGGTGACCTTCCTGCTGATCGTGGCCATGACCGCGACGCTGTTCATCACCCAGCTGCAGCTGATGCGCAAGAACATGCCGGCCGACGCCCTGACCGGCCCGTTCGCGCAGCAGCAGAAGCTGATGCTCTACCTCTTCCCCCTGATCTTCGCCATCGGCGGCATCAACTTCCCCGTCGGCGTGCTGATCTACTGGTTCACCTCGAACCTGTGGACGATGGGCCAGCAGTTCTACGTGATCCGGCGCAACCCGGCCCCCGGAACCCCGGCCTACGACGCCTGGGAGCAGCGCCGCAAGGCCAAGGGCAAGGACCTGCACGAGGCGATCGTCTCCGACCTCGAGGTCGAGGC
>JAOPXW010000306.1 GCA_025964935.1 Friedmanniella sp.
GGACCAGAAGGACATGGGGATCGGCAGCTTCGCCAAGATCCCCAACGGCATCGGCTCGGTCGAGCACCGGATGGACCTGATGTACCAGGGCGTGTCCACGGGCCGGATCAGCCTGGAGCGCTGGGTCGAGCTGACGTCGACGACGCCGGCCCGGATGTTCGGGCTCTACGGTCGCAAGGGCGTCATCCAGCCGGGCGCCGACGCCGACGTCGTGATCTACGACCCGAACGGCCACACCTCGATCGGGCTCGACAAGACCCACCACATGAACATGGACTACTCCGCGTGGGAGGGCTTCGAGATCGACGGCCACGTGGACACGGTCATCTCGCGCGGCACGGTGGTCGTCGACGACGGCGCGTACGTGGGCACCAAGGGCCACGGCCAGTACGTGAAGCGCGGCCTCAGTCAGTACCTCCTCTGATGGCCCGAGCGGAGCGAGGGCGATAGACATGGATTTCGGGGTGGTCCTACAGACGAACCCGCCGGCGGCCCGTACGGTCCAGCTGGCGGAGCTCTCGGAGGCGCACGGGTTCGACTACGTGTGGACCTTCGACAGCCACCTGCTGTGGCAGGAGCCGTACGTCATCTACAGCCAGATCCTGGACCGGACGCACCGGATCAAGGTGGGGCCGATGGTCACCAACCCGGCCACCCGCGACTGGACGGTGACGGCGTCGCTGTTCGCCACCCTGAACGAGATGTACGGCAACCGGACGGTGTGCGGGATCGGGCGGGGCGACTCGGCGGTCCGGGTGACCAACGGCAAGCCGTCGACCCTCAAGGAGGTCCGCGAGGCCACCCACGTGATCCGCGAGCTGGCCAGCTGCCGGCCGGTGGACTACAAGGGCTCGACCCTCCAGTTCCCCTGGGCCCGCACTTCGACGCTGGAGGTCTGGGTGGCGGCGTACGGTCCGCTCGCCCTCAAGACCGCCGGCGAGGTCGGCGACGGCTTCATCCTGCAGCTGGCCGACGTGGACATCGCGAAGTGGATGATCGAGGCCGTCCGCACCGCGGCGAGCAACGCGGGCCGCGACCCGGAGGCGATCACCTTCTGCGTCGCTGCGCCCATGTACGTCGGGTCCGACTGGGCCCACATGCGCGACCAGTGCCGCTGGTTCGGGGGGATGGTCGGCAACCACGTGGCCGACATCGTGGCCAAGTACGGCGACGCGGAGGGCAGCCCGGTCCCGGCGGCCCTGACCGACTACATCCGTGGCCGCCAGGACTACGACTACAACGAGCATGGCCGGGCCGGGAACACCCACACCAGCTTCGTCCCCGACGAGATCGTGGACCGCTTCTGCCTGCTCGGCACGGCGGCCGAGCACATCGCCAAGCTGGAGGAGCTGAAGGCCATCGGCGTCGACCAGTTCGCCGGCTACCTCCAGCACGACAACAAGGAGGAGACGCTGCGGGTCTACGGCGAGACCGTGATCCCGGCGCTCCGCGACCACGTCACGGCCAAGGCATGAGCGCCTGGTGGCGGCGGTGAGGCGGACCCGCACCCTGCTGCTCGGGCTGCTCGGCCTCGTCGTGCTCGCCGCCGCCTGGGAGATCTACAAGGCGGTCGGACCGGAGTCGGGCGTGCTGCTCGGCGGCCGGGCGGTGCTGCCCCGGACCGGCGATCGGGCCATGCCGCACCTGAGCGAGATGGTCACCCGGCTCGGCGACCCCGCCGTCGGACGCCGGGGCGACCCGCTGTGGCTGGCCGTGCTGCGCGCCTGCCTCTTCTCCCTCCGGATCGCGGCCACCGGGTGGGTCGTCGGGGTCCTCGTCGGCCTCGGCCTGGCCCTGCTGATGCAGCGGCTGCGCCTGGCCGAGGCGGCCGTGCTGCCCTGGGTGGTGCTGAGCCAGACGGTGCCCCTGATCGCCATCGCCCCGCTGGTCCGCCGCTGGGGCGCCCAGATCACCATCGGCTCCTTCACCTGGTCTAGCGAGAACTCGGTCGCCGTGATCGCCGCCTACCTGGCCTTCTTCCCGGTCGCGGTCGGGGTGCTGCGCGGGCTGAAGTCGCCCGACCAGACCCACCTGGACCTGATGCACACGTACGGGGTCGGCTGGTGGCGCACCCTGTTCCGCCTGCGGCTGCCGGCCAGCGTGCCCTATCTGCTGCCGGCGCTGCGCCTGGCCGCCGCCTCGGCGGTGATCGGTACCGTGGTGGCCGAGGTCTCCATCGGGCTGCGGGGCGGGATCGGCCGCATGATCATCGAGTACGCCCAGTCGGCCGGTGGGGACCCGGCGAAGCCGTGGGCCCCCATCGCCGGTGCGGTGGCCATCGGTCTGGCCGCCGCGGGCTTCGTGGTCCTCCTCGGGCTGCTGCTGCGGCCCTACCGTCGGGCCGAGGTGCCGGCGTGAGCAGCCCCGCGGTGCACGTGGCCGGCCTGGAGCGGGTCTTCCCGGCCCGCCGCGGACCGGGCGTGACGGCCCTGGCCGGGGTGGACCTCGACGTCGCGCCGGGGGAGTTCGTGTCCCTGATCGGTCCGAGCGGCTGCGGCAAGAGCACCCTGCTCCGGCTGATCGCCGATCTGGACACCCCGACCGCGGGCACCCTGGAGGTGTTCGGCAAGACGGCCCGCCAGGCCCGGCGGGACCAGGACTACGGGATCGCCTTCCAGCAGGCCGGACTGCTGCCCTGGCTGACCGTCACGGGCAACATCGAGCTCCCCCTGACCCTGCACAAGATCGGCCGCCGGGAGCGCCAGACCAAGGTCGCCGAGCTGCTGGAGCTGATCGGGCTGACCGACTTCGCCGGCTCCTACCCCGACCAGCTGTCGGGCGGCATGCAGCAGCGGGTGGCGATCGCCCGTGCACTGGCCGAGAGCCCCCGGCTGCTGCTGATGGACGAGCCGTTCGGCGCCCTCGACGAGATGACCCGGGAGCGGATGCAGAACGAGCTCGTCCGGATCTGCGCCGAGACCCGGGCCGCCGTCGTCTTCGTCACCCACTCCATTCCCGAGGCGGTGTTCCTGTCCGACCGGGTGGTGGTGATGTCGCCCCGTCCCGGACGCATCGTCGACGTCGTCGACGTGGCCCTGCGGCCGGGCGAGCGGGACGAGGCACTGCGCGAGGACGCCACCTTCTTCGCTGGGGTGGCCCGGGTCCGGGAGGCCCTGCACGGCACCTCGGTCCCGAGCGCCCGCGGCGTGGAGCACCGGTGAGCGGAGTGCCGGCGGCGCGTACGCTCGGGGCGCCGCTGGTCTTCGGTCTCGCCTTCCTCGGGCTCTGGCAGCTGCTGGTCGTGGCTCTCGCGATCGACCCGTTCATCGTCCCGGCCCCCTCGGCCATCGCCGGCCAGCTGCTCGACCACCTCGACACCGTCACCGCCGGCGCCCTGCGGACCGGGGCCAACGCCCTCGTCGGGCTGGTCGTCGGAGCCGTGATCGGGGTCGTCGGCGCACTGCTGGCCAACGCCGTCCCCGTCCTGGACTCCTTGGCCGCCCCCGTCGTCGCGGCCCTGTCGGTGATGCCGATCGTGGCCCTGGCCCCGGTGCTCTACACGATGTACGGCGCCGACGTGGACACCGCGCGCCAGCTCGTGGCCGCCCTCGCCGTGCTGATCCCGATCTACGTCAACACCCTGCGCGGGCTGCGTCAGGTCCGCCCGGTGCACCGCGACCTGATGCGGGCGTACGCGGCCACCCCCCGCCAGCAGCAGCTCGCCGTCACCCTGCCGACGGCGGCACCGTACGTCTTCACCGGGCTCCGGGTGGCCTCCAGCCTGGCCGTCATCTCGGCCCTGGTCGCGGAGTACTTCGGCGGCCCGGTCGGTGGCCTCGGCAAGTCGATCACCTCGGCCGCGGCGAGCAGCAACTACCCGCTGGCCTGGGCGTACGTCGTGGGCTCCATCCTGCTCGGCCTGGCCTTCTACGTCGTCGCGCTCGCCCTGGAGAGCGGCCTGACCCGCCACCGGCGTCCCTGAGACCTTCCCCGACCGACTCGACCCCTCCCGAGGAGAAGCACATGTGGTTCCGACTCAAGACCAAGGGCGCGACCGCCCTGGTCGCCGCGACCGCCCTGGTCGCCCTGGCCGGCTGCGGGGGGACGTCCTCCAGCAGCGAGCCCGCCGCCAGCGGCAGCGCCAGCAGCAGCGCCGCCCCGACCAAGGTCAAGCTGCAGCTGCAGTGGGTGGCCCAGGCCCAGTTCGCCGGCTACTACGCCGCCAAGGACCAGGGCTACTACTCCGACGAGGGTCTCGACGTGGAGATCGTGGAGGGTGGCCCCGACATCGTCCCCCAGGACGTGCTCTCGGCCGGCGACGTCGACTACGCCATCTCCTGGGTGCCGAAGGTGCTCGGGTCGATCGAGAAGGGCGCCAAGATCACCGACGTCGCCCAGATCTTCGAGCGCAGCGGCACCACCCAGATCTCGATGAAGGACAAGGGCATCACCTCGCCCGCCCAGTTCGCGGGCAAGAAGATCGGCAGCTGGGGCTACGGCAACGAGTGGGAGCTGTTCGCCGGGATGCAGAAGGACGGCGTGAACGTGAAGGACGTCAAGCTCATCCAGCAGGCGTTCGACATGAACGGCTTCCTGTCCGGTGACATCGACGCGGCCCAGGCCATGACGTACAACGAGTACGCCCAGGTCCTCGAGACCGTGAACCCGAAGACGGGCAAGCTCTACCAGCCCACCGAGCTCAACGTCGTGAACTGGAACGACGTCGGCACGGCCATGCTCCAGGACGCCATCTGGGCCAACTCCGACAAGCTGTCCGACCCCGCGTACGCCGACCAGACCACCCGGTTCATCAAGGCCTCCATCAAGGGCTGGGTCTACGCCCGGGACAACCCCGAGAAGGCCGCCGGGGTCGTGACCGCCGCCGGCTCGCAGCTCGGCGAGAGCCACCAGCTCTGGCAGACCAACGAGGTGAACAAGCTGATCTGGCCCTCCACGGCCGGAGTCGGGATGATCTCCGACGCGGCGTGGAAGCAGACCGTCGACATCGCCAAGAACACCAAGAACGACGACGGCAGCACCATCATCACCGCGGACCCGCCGGACACGGCCAGGTCCAACACCTACGTCGAGAAGGCCCTCGCCGAGCTCAAGACCGACGGGGTCGACGTCGACGGCACGTCGTTCAAGCCGCTCACGGTTGAGCTGAAGGAGGGCGGTAGCTGACCGGTGGGGCGTGGCACCCGGGCCCTTCGGCCGTCCCCGGGGAGGATTCCGGCCCAAGGCCCGGGTGCTTTTTGGCCTGGTCAGAGCGCAATGGCGGAGGGTGGCAACATGGGAGCCATGAAACCCGTTGTGGTCGTCGGCGCCGGTCTGGCGGGCGTGGCCGCCGCCCGTGTCCTGACGATGGCCGGCCTGCCGACCATCGTGCTCGACCGCGGGCGCTCGATCGGCGGCCGGATGGCCAGCCCGGCCAGCGACGGTCGGGTCGTGGACACCGGGGCGTCCTACTTCACGGTGTCCGAGCCCGAGTTCGCCGCCGTGGTGGACGGCTGGCGCAAGCGGGGCCTGGCCCGGCCCTGGACCGACACCTTCCTGGTCACCGACGGTGAGGCGACCAGCCAGAAGTCGGGGCCGATGCGCTGGGCCGCCCCCCGGGGTCTGCGGCACCTGGTGCTGGACCTGGCTGAGGGCCTCGACATCCGGGCCCAGCTGGTCACGCAGGTGGCCCCCCGGCTGCGGGTGGACGGCCTGGCCGCCTCGGCCGTGGTGTTGGCCATGCCGGACCCCCAGGCCCGGCGTGTGCTGCACCCCTCGTACGCGGCCGAGCTCGCGGCGCTGGACGACCCGTACGACCCGGTGCTGGCGCTGACCACCCGCTGGCCCGAGGCCGCCTGGCCGGCGATGGACGGCGCGTTCGTGGCCGACAACGAGATCATCTCCTGGGTGGCCGACGACGGCCGCCGCCGGGGGGACGACGCCCCCGTGCTGGTGGCCCACTCGACCCCCGAGTTCGCCGCCCAGCACCTGGTGGAGCCGGAGAAGGCGGTCGACCTGATGGTCAAGGCGCTGCGGCAGGCCCTGGGCATCACCACCGAGCCCGTCTCGGCGCAGGTGCAGCGGTGGTCCTTCGCCCGCCCGACCCGCAAGCGGGACGAGCCCTACTTCCTCGGCCCGGCCATGGTCGGGCTGTGCGGCGACGCCTGGTCGACCAAGCCGCGGGTGGAGGCGGCGTACCTGTCCGGCGCCGCCCTCGGCCGGACCCTGGTGGAGAAGCTGCGCTGAACGTGCGACACGGGCCGCCCCGGTGGAGGACGGCCCGTGTCGGTCGGGCAGGGCCGAGCTCAGACCAGCGTGGGGACGTCGTCCCAGGTGCCCCGGCTGTACGGCGCGGGGTAGGGCGCCTCGCGCCAGGTGAGACCGAGCTCGGCGGCCGCCCGCAGGGGCCAGCTCGGCTCCCGGAGCGCGGCGCGGGCCAGCAGGACCACGTCCGCGTCGCCGTCGGCGACGATCTCCTCGGCCTGGGTCGGGGTGAGGATCATGCCGACCGCGCCGGTCGGGACGCGGGCCTCGTCGCGGATCTGCCGGGCGAAGGGCACCTGGTAGCCCGGTGCGACCGGGATGTCGGTGACCACGTTGCCGCCGGTCGACACGTCGACGAAGTCGACTCCGCGGTCGCGGAGCAGCGCTGAGAGCCGCGCCGACTGGGCCCCGTCCCAGCCACCCTCGACCCAGTCGGTGGCCGAGAGCCGGACGAACAGGGGCTTCTCGGTGGGCCAGACGGCCCGTACGGCGTCCACGATCTCCAGCAGGAACCGCACCCGCCCGTCGAAGTCACCGCCGTAGCCGTCGGTCCGCTGGTTGGAGAGCGGCGACAGGAACTCGTGCACCAGGTACCCGTGGGCGGCGTGGATCTCGACCACGTCGAACCCGGCCTCGTCGGACCGGCGGGCGGCGGCGGCGAAGGCCGCCACCGTCTCGTCGATGTCGCCCTGGGTCATCTCGCG
>JAOPXW010000337.1 GCA_025964935.1 Friedmanniella sp.
CCCCCCGCCAGTTGGAACGCTTCAGACCCCTCGGCGGCCCCCCGCCAATCCCGGTTCTCCGACGGACTGTGTCCGTCATATGCCGAACTCTGAGTGCGCGACAAGATTTTGCATGTCTGTTCCCCCGAACAGGCGGCAATCGCCAACCCGGCCGAAACTAGCAGCGCCCGAGGGACCCCGCAGGAGTTAGGGAAGATTGGCTATCCATTCCGACGGTCTTGGGCGTGGGAGGCCACAGCCCGAGTGACCAAGGTCACTCGGTCCGCTGCACCGCCCCCGTCGCCGCCACTGCGGCGGCCACCGCGGCGTCGCGAGCCCGGCCGGCCTCGGCATCGGTCAGCGTCCGGTCGGGTGCCCGGAACCGCAGAGCGAAGGCCAGCGACTTGCGACCCTCCCCGGCCTGCGGCCCGGTGTAGAGGTCGAAGAGCTCGACCGACTCGAGCAGCGGGCCGGCACCCTGACGCAGGGCGGCCTCCACGGCCGCCGCGGGGACGTCCTCGGCCACGATCAGGGCCACGTCCTCCTTGACCACCGGGAAAGGGGACAGCGCGGCGACCTCGCCGACCCCGGGGGCCGAGGCCACCAGGACGTCCAGGTCGAGCTCGACGGCACACGTCCGGGCCGGCAGCCCGAAGGCGGCCCCGACCCCGGGGTGCAGCTCGCCGGCGTACCCGATCACGACGTCGGTGCCCGCCACGGTCAGCTCGGCACACCGTCCGGGGTGCCACGGCGCCTGCTGCCTGCTGCGGCGGGCCAACCGTACGCCGACCGCGGCCGCGGCCACGTCAGCAAGGCCCAGCGCCTCCTCCCAGCCCGCCCGACGGGCCGGGCCGGCCCAGCCGGCCGGCTGCCACTGGCCGGTCAGCACGGCCGCCAGGTGCCGCGGCTGGTCGCCCAGGGCGTCGTTCATGGCGGCCAGGACGCCCGCGTCCGGCCGGCGGTCCACGTTCGGCCGCGGCGCGACGAGGGCGGGCTGCTCGGCGAAGAAGACCGCGCCGGCCTCGAACAGGGCCAGGTCGTCGTTGCTGCGGCTGGTGTTGCGGGCCACGGCGGCGAACAGACCCGGCAGCACCGTCGTCCGCAGCCACGGGCTGGCCTCCGACAGCGGGTTCAGGATCTTGACCAGGCGGCGACGCCGGTCCTCGGCGCTGACACCCATCTTGTCCAGGTCCTCGACCGAGGCGAACGGCAGGCTGAGCACCTCGACGAAGCCGGCCACGGCCAGCGCCTGACCGATGGCGCGGCGGGCCCGCTGGCGAGCCGTCAGCCCGCGTCCGACGGGAGCGCGGGGCACCACCGGGTCGATGGTGTCGAGTCCGATGATGCGCCCGACCTCCTCGACGTAGTCGTACGGGTCGCGCAGGTCCGGACGCCAGGTCGGCGGGGTGATTCGCAGCTCATCGCCGTCGGTCGTGACCTGGGCACCGGTGCGCTCGATCAGGCCGGCGACCGCACCGGGCTCGAGGTCGGCCCCCAGAATCCGGGCGGGCAGCGTGGCCTCGATCACCTGCGACGGGCTGGGGGGCACGGTCCCCCGTACGGTCTCGGCCTCAGCCAGGGTGCCGCCGGCCAGCTCGACCAGCAGCGCGGCGACGCGGTGCGCGGCGGCGTACCCGGCGGCCGGGTCGACCCCCCGCTCGAAGCGCCGGGACGCCTCCGAGGACAGCTTGTGCCGCCGTGACGTCCGGGCCAGGGTCATGGCGTCGAAGCAGGCCCCTTCGATGATGACCGAGGTGGTGCCGGCCGACAGCTCAGTCGACTCCCCGCCCATCACGCCGGCCAGGCCGATGGGCCCGGAGTCGTCGGTGATCAGCAGGTCGGAGGGGTCGAGGTCGCGGACCGTGCCGTCCAGGGTGGTCAGCTTCTCCCCCGCCGCGGCCGGCCGCACGACGATGGGGCCGGACAGCTGGTCGGCGTCGTAGGCGTGCAGCGGCTGACCGGTCTCCAGCATTACGTAGTTGGTGATGTCCACGGCCAGCGAGAGGGGCCGCATCCCGGCGAGCTGCACTCGACGGGCCAGCCAGCGCGGGCTGGTCGCGGCCGGGTCGATCCCGTCGACGCGGAGCGCGGTGAACACCGCGCAGGCGGGCGACTCCAGGCGTACGGGGTAGCCGGCCCCGGTCTCGGCCGGGACGCCGCGGTCGACGGGGTCGCGGAACGGCACCTGCAGCGCCTGGGCGGCCTCCCGGGCCAGCCCGCGGATGGACAGGCAGTAGCCCCGGTCCGGGGTGACGGCGATGTCCAGCACCTCGTCGCGCAGAGCCAGCGCCGCCGCGGCATCGTCACCGGGGCTCAGGGCCGGGTCGTCCAGCACCAGGATGCCGTCGTGGTCCTCGCACAGCCCAAGCTCGAGGGTCGAGCAGATCATCCCGTCGGAGACGTGGCCGTAGGTCTTGCGGGCCGCGATGGCGAAGTCGCCGGGCAGCACCGAGCCCGGCAGCGCCACGACGACCAGGTCACCGACGGCGAAGTTGGACGCCCCGCAGACGATGCCGCGGGAGGCGGGGTGGTCGGCACCGGCGGGGTCGTTGTGCTCGCCCACGTCGACGCGGCAGTAGCGGATGGTCTTGCCGTTGGAGTGCTGCTCGGGCACCAGCGACAGCACCCGGCCGAGCACCACGGGCCCGGTGAGGTCGCCGCCGGCCAGCTCGACCGTCTCGACCTCAAGGCCGGCGCGCACCAGCACCTCGCCGAGGGCGCGGCCCGAGAGGCCGTCGGGCAGGGAGACGTACTCCTGCAGCCAGGACAGCGGCGCCTTCATCGGGCCCCTCCGACCAGCGAGCGGGAGAACCGGATGTCACCCTCGACCATGTCGCGCATGTCCTCAGCGTTGTTGCGGAACATCAGCGTGCGTTCAACTCCCATTCCGACCGCCAAACCCGAGTAGACCTCGGGGTAGATGCCGCAGGCCCGCAGCACCCGCGGGTTCACGACGCCGCAGCCACCCCACTCGATCCAGCCCTCGCTCCGACAGGTCCGGCAGGGCCGGTCGGGGTTGCCGACCGAGTCGCCGTGGCAGACGAAGCACTCCAGGTCGACCTCGGCGGACGGCTCGGTGAAGGGGAAGTAGTTGGGTCGCATCCGGGTCCGGGTGTCACCGAACATGGCCCGGGCGAAGTGGTCCAGGGTGCCGCGCAGGTGCCCCATGGTGATGCCCTTGTCGATGCAAAGGCCCTCGATCTGGTGGAAGACCGGCACGAGGGTCGCGTCGTACTCGTCGGCCCGGTAGACCTTGCCCGGGCACACCACGTAGATGGGGGGCTCCCGGGTCAGCATGGTCCGCGCCTGGACCGGGGAGGTGTGGGTCCGCATCAGCAGGCCGGCGCCCTCGGGGGCCACGAACAAGGTGTCGGCGGTGGTTCGCGCCGGGTGGTCGGGGCCGAGGTTGAGGGCGTCGAAGTTCAGCCACTCCGCCTCCAGCTCGGGACCCTCGGCCACCTCCCACCCCATGGCGACGAAGACGTCCTCCATCAGGTTCATCAGGCCCGTGATGGGGTGCACGGCCCCTTCGGGCTGACGGCGTACGGGCAGCGTCACGTCGACGCGCTCCGCCGCCAGCGTCTGCTCCAGCTCGGCGGCCGAGATCTCGGTCTCGCGTGCCTTGAGCGCCGCGTTGATCGCCCCCCGGGCACGTCCGATCCGGGCCCCGGCGTCCTTGCGGGCCTGCGGCGGCAGGGCTCCGATCTCCCGGTTGGCGAGCGCGATCGGGGAGCGGTCGGCCGCGTGGGCCAACCGGGCGCTCTTGAGCTCGGCCACCGAGGTGGCGGCCGCGAAGGCCGCCAGCGCCTCGGCCACCATGGCCTCGACGTGGTCGGCGTTCAGTGGCGTGACCTGAACGGGGTCATAGCTCTTGTTCGGCCCGGACATGGGCTCCCCTCTGAGGCTGGATGGTGCCGGTCGACCCGGCAACCGGGACAGTCTAGAAAGCCCAGCGGGCGGGCGGCCAACCGGTTTGCGGGCTGGACCGGCTCAGCGGCCGGTGGCGCCGGCGCGCTGGGCGGTGGCGGAGGCGTACAGGCAGACCGCCGCGGCGGTCGACAGGTTCAGACTCTCGGCGGCGCCGTACAGGGGAACCCGGACCACGCGGTCGGCCAGCGCGGCGTGCTCGTCGGGCAGACCCCAGGCCTCGTTGCCGAGCAGCCACATCGTCGGGCCGGCCAGCTCACCGGACGCGGCCAGCTCGGCCAAATCGGCCTCCCCGCTGCCGTCGGCGGCCAGCACCTCCAGGCCGGCGGCGTGCGCGGCCTCGACGATCTCGGGCAGCGCCGCCCCCAGGCTGACCGGGAGGTGGAACAGGCTGCCCACGCCGGCCCGGACGGTCTTGGGGTTGTAGGCGTCCACCGAGCCCGCGCTGAGGACGACGGCGTCGGCGCCGAACGCGTCGGCGCAGCGGATCACGGTGCCGGCGTTGCCCGGGTCACGGACCTGCGCACAGCACACCACCAGCCGGGGTGCCGACCCGAGCGCGACGGCCAGCGGCACGTCGACCTGGTCACAGACAGCCACGACCCCCTGCGGGGTGACGGCGTCGGACAGCGAGCCGAGGTCCCGGTCGGAGACCAGCCGGACGGCCACGCCGTCCTCGACCGCGGAGCCGACCAGCTCGGGGTGCCGGTCCAGCGCCTCGGCCACGACGAACAGGGTCCGCACCCGTCCGGGTGGGCGGAGCGCCTCCCGGACGACCTGCGGGCCCTCGGCGAGGAACAGCCCGGTCTCGGACCGGTCCTTGCGCCGGAGCAGACGACGAGCCGACCGGAGCTCGTTCTGCGAGGCAGGGACGAGTCCGGTCGGCTCGATCGGGATCATCGACCGCCGGTCAGACCGCGGCGGTGTCGGCGGCCGGGGCGTGAGCCTTGGCGAGCACGACCAGCGCGGTGAACGCGGCGGGGTCGGTCACGGCCAGGTCGGCCAGGATCTTGCGGTCCACCTCGATGTCGGCGGCCTTGAGACCGGAGATGAAGCGGTTGTAGGTCATGCCTTCCGCGCGGGCCGCGGCGTTGATCCGCTGGATCCAGAGCTTGCGGAAGTCACCCTTGCGGGCGCGACGGTCACGGTAGGCGTAGACGAGCGAGTGGGTGACCTGCTCCTTGGCCTTGCGGTACAGACGCGAACGCTGACCCCGGTAGCCGGACGCCTGCTCGAGAATCTCGCGGCGCTTCTTCTGCGCGTTGACCGAGCGCTTGACGCGTGCCATGGGTTACTCCTTTGTTTCTGTGGTGCTAGTGGGGTTCAGGAACGCTTGCCGAGCAGCTTCTTGGCCTTGGCGGCATCGCCGGCCTGGAGCACGGCGTCGCCGTCGAGGCGCCGCGTACGGCTGCTCGCCTTGTGCTCGTTCAGGTGCATCTTGCCCGCCTTGCGGTGCATGAGCTTGCCCGTCCCCGTGAACCGGAAACGCTTCTTGGCACCGGAGTGCGTCTTCATCTTCGGCATGGTGCCGCTCCATTTCCTGCCCGTACCTGGCGTACGGGGCTGTCTCTCGCTTCCCGCCCGGTGATGCTGCTCCGGGCGGGCCTATCGGGTGTCAGTACGGGGTGGTCTAGATCTCGACGTCGGGGTCGAGGTTGTCCGCCGGGCCACGACGACGCGGGGGGACCGGGTGGGCCGCGACCTGCGCCCGGTGGTCGGCCAGCTCGGCCTGCTCGGCGTCGGTCTCGGCCTGACGCTCAGCCGCGCGACGGTCCCGCTCGGCGCGCACCTCGGCGCGGGCCTCGGTCTTCTTCTTGTGCGGCCCGAGAACCATCAACATGTTGCGGCCGTCCTGCTTGGGCGAGGACTCGACGAATCCGAACTCCTCGACGTCGGCGGCCAGCTTCTTCAGCAGGTTGTAGCCCAGCTCGGGACGCGACTGCTCGCGGCCACGGAACATGATCGTGATCTTGACCTTGTCCCCGGCCTTGAGGAAGCGCACGACGTGACCCTTCTTGGTGTCGTAGTCGTGGCTGTCGATCTTGGGCCGGAGCTTCATCTCCTTGATCACGGTGTTGGTCTGGTTACGGCGGCTCTCGCGCGCTTTCTGCGCGTTCTCGTACTTGAACTTGCCGTAGTCCATGAGCTTGGCCACCGGCGGGCGGGCCATCGGGGCCACCTCGACCAGGTCCAGCTCGGCCTCCCGCGCCAGGCGCAGGGCGTCGTCGATGCGAACGATCCCTACCTGCTCTCCTGCCGGTCCGACAAGCCGGACCTCGGAGACGCGAATGCGATCGTTGATTCGCGGTTCGGTGCTGATATGTCCTCCATGTGGTTGCGTACGGTGACCGGCTCGGTCACCGGGCGGGATCTGCGCGCCGGCCCGGACATGCAAAAGGGCCTTCGCTGAGGCGAAGACCCGACAACCACAAAACACCGACACCCCTGGTGTCGGTTCTCCATGGACCAACCCGACAACGATCGCGAGCGACGCCGTACGGGTGGGAGATCGGGTCTCCGCTTGCAGATCCAGTGACTCACTGAATCGGTCGGGGCCCACGCTATCACCGTCGCCCCCTCCGACGCATGTCGGCGGAGTCCGGTGGGCTCAGGCGGGGTCGGGCTCCGCCGCCTCGCGCACCGGCACGGCCCAGCCGAACACCTCGGGGGCGGTCTCGACCAGTCGGTGCCCCGCCGCGAGCTCGGCGAGCACCTCGCCGTCGATGACCAGCGGGTGGGGCCCGGCGAAGTCGACCAGCACGGCGGCCACGCCCTCGTTCTGGGCGGTCTGCGCGGCCAGGTCGAGGGTGACCGGCACCGGCCGGGCGTCGGCCTGCCAGGCCTGCAGGGCGTCGATCCCGGTGAAGGCGAGCATCGCTCGCCGCCCGTCGGCCGCCTGCAGCAGCACCACGGCCATCTCCGCCTCCTTGTCGGACCGCAGACCACCGACGGTCTCGCCGAGCCGGGTGGCGGTGGCCACCACCGGCACCAGCAGCCGGTCCTCGCAGAGCGCGGCGACCGCGCGCAGGTAGCTCGTCGGGGTGGGCTCGGCGACCGCGGCGGCCAGGTGCCGGCGGATGGCGGGGGCGGCGGCACCCTCGTCGCCGGGGAACGGGGAGGGGGCGAGGCGACGGTCGTGATCCACCCCGACACCGTACGGGACCGGGCCGCCCCGACCCGGTCCCGACCACCGCCAGGGCGCCCCGAACCGGGGTGCGCTGGGTGGTGTCCCCCATCGGCGGAAGACCCCGGCCGTGGCACCCTGGAGGGG